>CAKSJL010000039.1 GCA_934463345.1 uncultured Oscillospiraceae bacterium
TATTTTTATAATTATAGAACCATATTCCCTGATCATTCTCTCTTGATGCAGTTCTTGTATTAGCATATGTAATAAAGGTGCTTGCCTCGATCATATACTTATTACCAGAAACCGATATTCCTCTGTCCTTCATCTGAGTTGTCTTGATAACATCAGGTCTCTCTCCACTATTGATCATTGCCTGAATCTTTTTGTCAGTACAAATGTAATTTTTTTCATCAAAACTCATAGTTTTTTCCTCCTTTGGAAAATTGAAAGATATTTGATTTCGTATGACGTATGGGATATCCGGAATCCCGGATATGTTCCTGACGTGGGACCTTTTCTCCTTCGGTTCCGTCAGGCTATTTAATTGTCAAGTTTCTTTGGGCCTTCTTAGCCCTGAATATACTATAACACACTATTTTTAGTAAATCTCCGGAGTCTTTTGCCCTAAAAAAATACAAAAAATACTACCTCCGAAACGATCATAAGAATAGCGATGCTTAAAAACTTTTTTGTGAGAAGTATACCACAAATGCCATAGTGGCATTTGTGGCATGATCCTGAATCATTAATCTTTTCTCTTTGTTTTATGAGAATTCAGATATTCTTTTATTAGCATCTTATATTGATTATTGTGAACATCATATTCAACAGGAAGAGGTTCTAATGAATCGATATACTTATTACCCTTACTGTTTTCAAACAGTACAACCTTAGAAAATCTACCTCTTATTTTTTCAATCTGTATTTTGCCCTCATCATCAACAATATTATACATTCTACAGAACTTATCGAACTCGCCCTTACCGGTAGTATTTATTTTATTAAAGAATTTAGCGATTACTCTTGTTTTGCCTCCGTCGAAGACATACGCCGCTATTTTTACGTTTATATCTTTACCATTTTCAATGCAATCTACATCTCTTATGCAGCCGTGGTATTCAACATCAGGCATAAACTCATCTTCTGATGTCATTGCAGGAATATATTGATAATACATTACTTCATCAGGAACGGTTGCTATATTTATTTTGTGTGCATCCTCAATATGCTTTTCAAAGAAATCTATTACTTTTTTCTCTTTATTTGAACTGCCGATCGTAACATTAAAAATACCTCTTAACTGAGTGGCGGTATTTACATTTGCGCCACAGTATTTATTATCAAGTTTAGAAAGATCAAGATATTTGATTTCCTCTTCATCCTTAGCCCAGAGTTCAAAATCCTCCGCAAACTCCTGGAAAGCTCGTCTTCCTGTTGTAAGCACATTATTATAGATTAAATTGGCAGACTTCAGTTCATTTTCAAGTATTACATTTACCTTTATGCTAAGATTAAAATCGCCTTCAACATCTTTTGATTTATTGATTTTCGCATCAGTTAAGCAAGCTGGATAATTTTTCCAGTTGTCTGAGGTATCATATACTACATATCTCTTGAAAAAAGCATCAGTATCAAGCTGATTATACTCTATTCTATCATTTCTGTCTTCTAATGTACAAAGTCTGATTATATCATCATACTGCTCCATTACAGCTGCATTCGGTGTTTCCTTTGGAAGCAGCGAAGTGATAAACTTTATTTTTTTAACTGCAAGTTCTGCTTCGCAGAGTCTACCAATTATTTTTTTCACATCAATCTTTCCTACTTCATTGATGCAGTTGAAATTTTTGCAAAACTTATCAAACTCTGCTTTTCCCTTACTATGAACGCAGTTGAAGTATTTACAATATTTTTCAGTAATCCCGCCATTATACAGATATGCTGATATTCTTATTGTAACATCATCAGGATGACGCTTATCCTTGAAACAATCGATTTTTTTAATTACAGCAGTATATACTGTATTTTCGATGAAGCCGCCAACAGGATCAATTACAGGAATGATACTGTAGTTCTTGACCTTAGCCGGAACATTAACATCATTTGAAATATCAGCTTCTTTTATAAGAATAGCTGTTATTTCTTTTTTTGTTTCCTCATCATCGAATACAGGTATAGCTATATCTTCTATAAGTCTTGCTGTTCCAAAGGATATCTCACATATTCTTCCTAAGAGTATATCTAAGCGAAGCTCAGATTCTCCGTTTTCGTTTTTCTTGATTAAACCAAAAGCAGTTATTAAATTTTGAAATACCTTTCTGCCTTTTGTGAAAATATGTCTGTAGTTCTTTTTTAACTGCTTGATTCCGTCTTCTACGTCAACAAGAATTGTTATAGTTACTGTATAATCATTTTGTGAAGCAATCCCATTTGAAACAAGGGATTTATTGACTTCGACACCAGTGATTATTCCTGCGTAACCATTAACAGCATTGACAGACTCGCCTACAACGTATTCCTCAAATATCTTTGAAGTATCAATTGTGTTATTTTTCATTGTAATTACTCCTTTATCAAAAAAATATTAACATGACCTGATAACATTAAGTCTGAAACTTGTTCCATATTCAATTTTCAAGTTACTCAGACCCAATTAGGTCTGAATATATAATAACACAGTATTTTTCAATAATCTCCGGAGCATTTTGCCCTAAAAAATTGCAAAAAAATAAAGCAGCCGAAATATCATCGGCTGCTTCTCATCAAACGTGAAACAATGCTCCCAATCCAAGCTGTGATAGCTTATTTAACTCATATGCTTCCATTGTATACCATAATTTATTTATTTTTACTGTTCCTTTTTTAGGAATAGCTAATATTTCAATACAAATTGAATCATTTACATTGATAGTTGAAACAAAAGCGTCTCCCGTTTCTATATGTTCATTCCAATTTCGTGCGATTATAGAAGCTGTATTGAGTAAATCTTCTTGTTTTTCATGAAGGATTCTATTAAGAAAATTATTATCCGTTATTTTTTCAACCAGCACTCCACAAGTTATTCTATCATTAATCGCTTCAATAAGCCAATCAACGTTAAATTGAGCTTTACAACAGCTTTTAATAATACTCTTAAAATGCATATTCAATACATAACTTGCCATTTGAGCATCATCAACATTAGTGTAGCTCATGAGAATATTTACTATTTCGCATACTTTTTTACTCATATTATGAAGTCTCTTCCATTCATCACTGCCCATATTAGCTAAGAAACGTTCATTAAGTCTTTCTATCATTACACTCTTAAACATATCATCGGCTTTTTCTAGCTTTGAGATAATGGCTGAAAAAGGCTTAGAATCATCGTGCTTATTATATTGATATGTATATTTCAGTTTTGTTTTGTAAAGGTATGCTAATTCCTGCATAATCGTTATTGCTACTGAAATATTAATTTTCTCATCATCCAGCATATCAGGCAACCACCAATTAGCAACTGTTTTAAGATGCTTCAAAGCAAATCTTATATCTGAGTCTCTTAACTCTATGGGCACTCCATCATATATAAGATCCATAATTTCTTTCTGCACATATACTAGCTTATAATCTTCCTTTGGTATTCTTCCTGACAGCAATTTTTCTACTATTTTCAAATCTGAAAAAGGCATAGTTTTTTCAACCCTCTGGGAAAAGGAACGTTCACTATACGGTGATGTTCTTATACCAACATTTGCCTCATTTGGAATATCGCTAAACGCTCTCACAACATAATACCTATTAAAACAGGCGTAAAATGTATCGAATACACCATAATAATAGGGTAGCTTCTTTATGTATTCTTTATCAATGCTCTGAACGATATAATCCAAATTTGACTCAATATACTCGATCACCTCACTAATTTTGTCTTTTGTATGAAAACGATCAGCCGAACTGCTTAAAGCAAATGAACGAAACTGTTCAACTTCTTCACGGCTAAGAGTTTTTAAAGCTTCGATTATTATATTTTCAAATTCATTACCATCTTTTATTTTTTTGTCCTTTATTCTTTCTTTAACAGCCTGAGTTAATTTCGTATACGCCTGCGGAGCATCATTTTTCTCTTGATCGTAAATCTGGAAATATGCTTTTACAATTAAGCTTGTAAGTTCAGAATTAATATACCACCAGTCGTTAAGTATCTCATAATAACAGTTATTACATCTATCAGCATACCCAGGTGTTGTTCTTGTTTTTATTTTTTCCATTAAACAAAGTAAAGTATCTTCATCAAGAACATCACTTTTTTCTCCATATATGATAACATCTGCCATGCTTGGCTTTGATAATACCTTCAAAAGCGGACAATTTGTCTCTACAATATACAGGAATTTAGCCAAGCTTAACAAATCTGATTTTTCCTGCTCGCTCTTGTTCTCAAACTCATGTAAGCGCAAACCTAGAATTTTCTCAACTTTGTCTAATAATCCATTTTTTCTTGTATTCCTAAAAAGATGGTAAGCATCATTATCCATCAAAACATTCAGATAATACTCATTCCTCAGCTCTGTTATTACTTCGCTTAGTTTACTGCGATGAACTTCCTCTAAAGCATGTTCTGCATCTTCTAACCAATCTGGCATTGATATCCCCCCACTACAATTGTTATGCTAATTATACTTCAAAACCATACACTCGTCAAGATTACGGGAAATACTTCTAATAGTATTATTTTAACCTGCTAATGCTGTTGACTTTTTCCTAGTCGGCAATAACGTCGGCAGAATCAAAGCTCATACAGTTCAATTCTTCGCAAAGAAAAAAGAAAAAAGCATACCACTAATGCCACCTGTCAGCGGTGAATGTGGTATGCTTTCTTCATTCTCAAATATTTTTGTTTACCATAGTAAACAAGCAATTTTGTCTATTTTTCGTAATTTTGATTCAATTTGTTAACCTAAGTAAACAAACTCTATAGGAAACCTTCGGGTTCTACACCCAAAACTTTACTGCCGACGACACAAAAATCTTGGAATTCCGTACTTTTCTCGAAAAATAGCGAAATATCCAAGTAAAACCTGACGACTTACCGCCGACGTATAGCAGCAAAACTATACTTGCCGACGGATTCGCCGACGAACAACCGCCAATGTGGACCTAAAGATTTCCGTATGACAAAATGTGTGATTTTTGGCTATATACAAATAAATAACCCCAATGCTCAAGCAAGCATTGGGGTGTTTTCTGGTTGCGGCGGCTGGATTTGAACCAACGACCTTCGGGTTATGAGCCCGACGAGCTACCTAGCTGCTCCACACCGCGTTTTATATTGTGTGCTTTCCCTTAGTGCTTAATTATTATATCACGTATGAATTACATTGTCAATACCTTTCTACAAATTTTTTTGAAAAAATTTTCTGAAGTATTTTTGTGACACTGGCTGCAAAGCTGGAAGTTCATGACTTATAATTAAACGCTGTAATAAATTAGCAAAGCTTGATAATGTGATTCATATAAAGTATTTCTCTTTTTAAGTGAAAAATAAATATTTTGTAATTTTAAAAAAGCTATTTCCTTTTTACGAAATATGTTGTATAATAAGTATAGGCTGTGCAGGGAAGAGGTGTTTATTTAAAGCCATGACTGACTTGCGCATTCGTATACTTTAGGCAGCACCGCACAAAATCCGTCTATTGGCTTTGTGCTGTATTGCCTTTATTCACTGGAGTTTTTATGAAAATTAAATTTAATGTAAAAAGCAATACTATTGCAGCATACTGTATAATAATATTTGCAGTCTGTCTTTTACTTGTCGCATTTGTTTTCAAATACAACGTTTTTCTTCATTATGCAAATAAGCTTCTCACAGTTCTTTCTCCGGTTACATGGGGACTTGTTATTGCATATCTTCTGAACCCTCTGATGAAGTTTGTTGAAAACAAGCTTGATAAATTTGTTTTTAAAAAGAAAAAACACCCTAAGATTTCAAGAGCTATTGGGATAGCAGTTTCTCTTATTGTAATGCTTGGTATTATTGCTGCTATTATCGGTTCGATAGTTCCGGAAATCCTTGGGACAATAAAAGGACTGTTTTCCAACATAACGTCCTATCTTAACAATCTCCAAAAATTTCTTAACAGCAAAATAAGCAATACGCTTGAAAACAATCCGAAAATTGAGGAGTTTCTGAATACTGAATTTAATAGTATACAGGATTATATTATTTCTGCGGTAAACCAGTATCAGCCAAAGCTTGACAGCATAGTTGCTGAGGACGGGCTTATTGCGAGCCTTACAAATGGTGCATGGTCGCTGATAAACGGTCTGAAAAACTTTACGCTCGGCATCTTTGTTTCCATTTATCTGCTATACAGTAAGGATACGCTTATTGCTCAGTGTAAAAAAATCGTGTACTCAATATTTTCTGAAAAAAAACGCAGACATATATTTTCTGTGGCTTCAAGAGCTAATTCAACTTTTATTAACTTTATTTCCGGAAAGGCTCTTGATTCGCTGATAATTGGCATACTCTGCTTTTTCGGAATGCTGATACTGGGATTCAGGAATTATGCGGTTCTTATAAGTGTCGTGGTTGGAGTTACAAATATGATACCGTTTTTCGGTCCTATTATAGGAGCGGTTCCGACCGGACTTCTGATACTGCTGACAACTCCGGACAAAACGCTGATTTTTATTCTGTTTATATTCCTGCTTCAGCAGTTTGACGGAAACATCCTCGGACCGAAAATTCTCGGCAATTCTCTCGGTCTTTCATCATTTTGGATAATGTTTGCGATTTTTGTTGGCGGAGGTCTTTTCGGATTTGTCGGTATGGTTGCGTTTGTACCGCTGTTTGCGGTCTTTTACAGTATTGTAAGCGAGATTGTTGCGTACAAGCTTCATAAAAAAAGACTTCCTGTTGAAACCAAGTATTATATGACAGAAAATGAAGTGGCTGAAACAGTGCCGTCGCAAGATACTGTCAATGCTGATTCGGCACAGGAAAATGCTGATGAGATCCAGAAAACGGGGGAGCAGACAGCTTCAACGGAAAAGCAACAGGTAAATAAGGGTTCTAAGTAATCAATAATATGGAGGAATTATGATTAAGGATATTCAGGAAAAGATTTTAAAGCTAAAAAAGGAAAAGAATGCGGTTATACTCGCACATTCTTATCAGGCAAAGGAAATTGTTGAAATTGCTGATGAAACAGGGGATTCTTATGCTCTGAGCGTTGCTGCACAAAAGCATGATTGCGATTCGTTTATTATGTGCGGCGTTCATTTTATGGCTGAAACAGTAAAAATGCTTTCGCCGGACAAAAGGGTTTTTCTTGCGAATTCCGGTGCAGGCTGTCCAATGGCAGAACAGATGGATCCGGTTATGATAGGTCAGCTTAAGAAAAGAGAGCCTGACCGTTCAGTTGTTGCATATATCAATACAACAGCTGCTCTTAAAACTGTCTGCGATGTTTGTGTTACCTCAGCAACAGCAGTGAAGATTGTGAAAAATATGGATAATGACAAGATTCTTTTTATCCCTGACTGCAATCTTGGAAGCTATGTTCAGAAGCAGGTTCCTCAGAAGGATATAAAGCTTTTGCAGGGTGGCTGTCCTGTTCATGCATCTGTAACTCTGACAGAGCTTAAAAAAGCAAAGGCAGAACATCCGGATGCCCTTGTGCTGGTTCATCCGGAGTGTCGTCCTGAAATTACAGAGGCTGCGGATTATGTCGGATCAACTTCCGGTATTATGAAATATGCTATGGAATCAGACGCTAAAGAATTTATTATCGGAACTGAAATGAGTATTACTGAACATTTGCAGTATGCCTGTCAGGATAAGGAGTTTTATTACCTTTCAAAGAAGATTCTTTGTCCGAATATGAAAATGACAACTCTGATGGACGTTTATAAAACACTTCAGAATATCGACAACGGAAAAGCTTTTGAGATAATTATGGATGATGAGGAAATCAGAAAAGCGAGAGTCTGTATTGATGAAATGATAAGGCTCGGCGAACAGAACTGATTTTCGGTTTATAAGCTTTATTAGCAGATGATGTACATATTCTGACAAATGGCCTGTCCGTACTGAAATTCGGACAGGTCATAGCTAATTGTGTGTTAAGGCACAATTTGTCATGTGTTGCAATTTTAAGAGGAACCTGAAATGAAGAATACAATAATTGATTTTAAAAATGAGAAGATATCTCGTATAATATTAAAGCTTGCACCGCCAGTAATGCTGGCTCAGCTTATACAGGCGCTTTATAATGTGGTTGACAGCATATTTATAGGAAGGTACGATGAAAACGGTCTGACTGCACTTTCCATTATATATCCTGTTCAGCTTCTTATGATAGCTCTTGCTGTTGGAACAGGCGTTGGAATCAATACGGGAATATCAAGATATAACGGTCTTGATGACAACAAAAATTCCAGGGAGATTTCAGGAGTTTGCCCGCAGAGAAATCAAAAGATGCCGAAAAACACTTTTTGTCGTATGTGTCTGGGGGCTAGGAATAAGCTTTTTAGCGATGGTATTTTCCCTTATCTTTCCGGTGTTTTTTCAGGCAACAAACTGTCCGGTCAGAAGCTCTCTGCTGACAATTCTGAGGACAGTCGTTCTGTTTGTCCCGCTTGGATATATTTTCGCAAGGTTTGGATTAAAGACTTTCTGGTTTACTTATCCTGTTACGGAAACAATAACAAGTATTGTAGGGTTTGTATTTTATCTTAGATTTATTAAAGCAAATCAGAGTGAATGTGAGAGGGAAGGAAAATAAAAAATATAAAAAATCTCTTGACAAATCTTAAAACAAGGAATATAATAATTTTATAAAGATTATTCAAAACTGGAGTTGTAAAACCTAAGTTTTTAACAATACATAGTAATCAATGAAATTATGGCATCATATCTTATTGGATTGCTATAAATTAAAAAGGAGAAGAAAAATGCCGCCAAAACCGAAATTTACAAAAGAAGAAGTTGTTGATACCGCATTGAAGCTGGTCAGTGAGGAGGGTATAGAAGCCCTTACGGCCCGTGAGCTGGGAGCACGTCTTGGAAGCTCAGCCCGTCCGATTTTTACAGTGTTTAAAAATATGGAGGAGGTAAACCAGGAGGTTAAGGCTGCCGCAATAAAATATTATGACAGCTATGCCTCAAAAGCACTTCATTATACGCCTGTTTTTAAGCAGTATGGAATGCAGATGGTTTTGTTTTCACTTGAAGAGCCAAAGCTTTATCAACTGCTGTTCATGACAGAAAATAAGGATGCTACAGACTTTGAGGATGTGTTTGAAGGTCTGGGTGAATCAGCAAATATCTGCATTGAATATATTCAGAAGGATTATAAGCTCGACCTTGAAGAAGCACATATGCTTTTCAGACAGATGTGGATATACACGTACGGTATAGGCAGTCTGTGCGCAACAAAAATGTGCAGATTCAGTAAAGAGGAAATATCTGATATGCTGAGCTATCAGTTTTTAGGAATGATAAAGCTTATCAAGTCCGGAGATATTGATAAGATGCGTCAGCAATAAAAGTTTAAGGGATGCCCGTTCTAAAGGACATCCCTTTTAATTTGCGCTATTTGTTCAGGCTTCGACAGTTACAATAAAGCCGTCGATGTTATTGCCTGAAATTGTGTAGGTTTTTCCGTCCGGAACGGGAATATCAGTGTTTGCAGACGGATCAGCCGGAACATAGTATATTTCATACTTCTTTTCGCCGCCTGAAACCTTGAGATGATCTCCGTCACTTGTGTAATTTTTTAGCTCGCTTATATACTCCTCAAGGCAAAGATCGTTCTCCTTCATATATAATGCATGCGGAACGCCGACATATCTGAACTTATATGTGCTTGCCGGAACTCCGGTTTTGTCTTCTTTTTTGTCAGGGTATCTCAGAATAAAGCCATAGTTTGCACAGTTTTCGTTGACCCATGCGTAGTCACCGTCAGGAGTATAGTAATATGGACTTTCTCCGCTATTCGGGAAAACGCTCAGATCAAAGTTAAGACCGGTATGATATTCAGAATACCCGCCCTTGATATCTGTATCAGTCATTTCATCCTGTTCTTCCTTTGTGCGGTATCCGGAAATAACCATGATATCTGTATTGCCGACAGCTGAATAATATGCATCCATCATTGAATTGAGTGCTGTTATTGTTTTTGAAGCAAGGCTGATCTCATAGTCTCTGTACTGATAGCTGTCAGAGGCAAGCTCATATATAGGTTTGATTCCGGCTTCCTCTGTGCTTGCAGGGAATGAATATTCATGTTCTTTATTTACAACTATAAGGTCGCCAGTATAAATTTCATTCGGCATTGCGCTGATTGTTGCATAGTCGGTCGGCGTTCCTTCTGATGAATCGTCTGCTCCGTCAGTTGCGGATACGTCAGAATTGCTTTTCTGACTGCTGCTGTCCTTTTCCTCCTTTGAGGATGTCGGAACTATTGAAGATTCATCCTTGCTGTTTCCGCCGCATGATTTACAGCATGATACAAGCAGGATTATCAGTACGATAAAAACAGCGGCAACGCCTGCTATTCTGTCATACCTTACCCTATAGCGTTTTCTTCTGTTGCTCATTAGCAGTTATCTGTCCTTTCTTTTTAAGACCGAGCATCAAGGCGGCGTTGCCTTAACAGCTCCGTCTTTATTATATTAATACATATATAATAACATATTTTTATGTCAATGTAAACATAAATATAAGTGAATGAGCATATTTTCATTGTTTTTTTAATATTTGTGTCCAAAACAGGCGTATTTATTTTTTTATTCTTGTTGAATACAAACAAATCTTAATTATCGCTATTGACATTCCTGAAAAAATGGTGTATCATATAAACATAAAATATAAAAAACAAATGAAACAATGGCGTTTCAGCAGAAGGATGTTAATTAAATGCATTCCCTGTTGAAGCGCTTTTATTTTTAAAGGAGGATTTTCTATGTCAGAAATTCAGACAGTTGCAGATTATTTTGGCTGCAATGTATTCAGCGATACGGTGATGAGAGCAAGACTTCCGAAGAATGTTTATAAGTCGGTTATCAAAACCAAGAAAATGGGAGTTCCGCTTGACGATGATGTTGCAAACGTTGTTGCAAATGCCATGAAGGACTGGGCAGTTGAAAAGGGTGCTACTCATTATACACACTGGTTCCAGCCTATGACAGGTATTACAGCTGAAAAGCACGATGCCTTTATTACTCCTACAGAGGACGGAAATGTTATTCTTGAATTTTCAGGCAAAGAGCTTGTAAAGGGTGAGCCGGACGCTTCCTCATTCCCGTCGGGCGGTCTGAGAGCAACATTTGAGGCAAGAGGTTATACGGCATGGGATCCTACCTCAAATGCGTTTGTAAAGGACAATACTCTTTATATTCCTACAGCTTTCTGTTCATACACAGGCGAAATTCTTGACAAGAAAACTCCTCTTCTCCGTTCAATGGAGGTTGTAAATGAACAGGCGCTTAGAATTTTAAGACTTTTTGGAAATACAACAGCTACAAGAGTTACAACAACTGTTGGTCCGGAGCAGGAATACTTCCTTGTTGACAAAAAATATTATGATCAGAGAAAGGATCTGATTCTGACGGGCAGAACGCTTTTCGGCGCAATGGCTCCAAAGGGTCAGGAACTTGAGGATCATTACTTCGGTAATATCAAGCAGAGAGTTTCAGACTTCATGAAAGATCTTGACTGTGAGCTCTGGAAGCTTGGAATTTATGCAAAGACAAAGCATAATGAAGTAGCTCCGGCACAGCATGAGCTTGCACCGATTTTCACAACCTCAAACATTGCTGCTGATCACAATCAGCTTACAATGGAGATTATGAAAAAAGTTGCTTTAAAGCATGGTCTTGTATGTCTGCTTCATGAAAAGCCATTTGCCGGCGTAAACGGTTCAGGCAAGCACAATAACTGGTCTATTTCTTCAAATGATGGTCAGAATCTTCTTGATCCGGGCGATACACCAATGGATAATATGCAGTTCCTTACATTCCTCTGCGCTATTATCAAGGGTGTTGATGAATATGCACCACTTCTGAGAATTTCTGCTGCTTCTGCCGGCAACGATCACAGACTCGGCGCAAATGAAGCACCTCCGGCTGTTATTTCAATGTTTATCGGTGATGAGCTTCAGAATATTCTTGATGCTATAGAAAACGGTACATCTGTTACTGAAAATTCTGACAAGACATTTGAAATCGGTGTTGACGCTCTTCCTAACTTCCCTAAGGACGCAACCGACAGAAACAGAACTTCACCGTTTGCATTCACAGGCAACAAGTTCGAGTTCAGAATGCTTGGTTCTGCTGATTCAATCTCCTGTACAAACGTTATGATGAATACAATTGTTGCACAGGTTTTGAGTGAATTTGCTGATGAGCTTGAAAAGGCTGACGACTTCAAGTCTGCTCTTAAGGCTCTCCTTGTAAAGACAATCAAGGAACACAAGAGAGTTATCTTCAACGGCAACGGCTATTCAGATGAATGGCTTGCAGAAGCTGAAAAGAGAGGACTTCCAAACCTTGTTTCTACCGTTGATGCTCTTCCGCACTATGTTGATGAGAAATATGTAGAAATGTTCGAAAAATTCAAGGTTTACTCAAAGACTGAAATTACTTCAAGAATGGAAATCCTGCTTGAAAATTACAGCAAGGTTATCAACATTGAAGCGCTTACAATGCTCGATATGGCAAAGAAATCTATTCTTCCTGCTGCAATTGCATATACAAAGGAAGTATGTGATACAGTGGCTTCAATGAAGGCTGCCGGCGTTGAACCAGCGCTTGAGGTTTCAATTGCAAATAAGCTTTCATGCCTGACCGCTTCACTCAGCAAGGCTATTGATACTCTTGACTCAAAGAGAATCGAATCCAAGAATTATGAGGATGATGCCTTAAAGCTTGCAAGATATTACAGAGATGAGATTTTTGCAGATATGCAGTCACTCAGAGCTGTAGCTGACGAGCTTGAAATGTGTGTTCCGGAAAAATCATGGCCATTCCCTACATATACTGATCTCCTGTTCATGGTTTAATAGCAGTATTTGTTTCCGATAATTTATACCTCTGAAAAGTGCGGTATCCTTAATATGGATGCCGCACTATTTTAGAACCTGTTCACAAAATATGTGGGCAGGTTTTTACTGAATTGCTATAGTTTTGGTATATTGCCTTGACATTTTTCCGGTAATTAAGTATAATATCAATATAACCATATTACGGAGGAATTTTCATGAAACAATGTATGGATGCTGATAATATTCACCGCAGACTGAAAAAGATAATCGGTCAGGTTCAGGCGGTGGACAGAATGATAGATGAGGATATTCCATGCGAGGATATCCTTTCACAGATAAATGCTGCAAAGTCTGCGCTTCACAAGTGTGGACAGATTGTGCTGGAGGGGCATATAAAGCACTGCGTCAAGGACGGAATAGAACATGGCGATGCGGACAAGACGATTGAGGACTTTACAAAGGCAGTAGAACGTTTTGCAAATATGGGATAGTATATTTTAGCCTTTTTAGCTATATTGGAATCCAAATTGACAAATCAATTCTGAACTATTATAATTATTATTAGAGAAATATATTAATATGGATGGTGGGATATGGTCAGGATTGCTGTTGTTGATGATGAAGCAGTATTCATAAAAAATTTCCAGAAGGAAATAGTGAAGCTGTTCAGGCTGAATAATATCAGCTGTAAAATTACATCATATACAAATGGGAAAGAATTTTTAAAAAAATATCAGGAAACTGAATTTGATCTGATTTTTCTTGATATTGATATACCGGATACTTCCGGAATAGAAATTGCGTCAGGCATACGAGAGAAAAATTCAAATCCTATATTAATATTTGTTTCCGCACATGATAATTTTGTTTTTGAATCTATTCGCTATGCACCATTTCGGTTTATCAGGAAAACCAACCTTTTAATGGATACAGAAGAAGCAATAAAATCCTTTTGTAACCATATTAAAGATAACGAAAGATATATTTCACTTGACCTGGAAGAAAAAAATGATTTTCTGGCAAACATAGCGAAAATAATGTATTTCTTTTCTCAGCGTCATAACGTATATATGCTGAATAATGAAAATGAAGTAGTCCGTCTTGCAGCCCGTACATACACTATGGATAATCTGGAAGAGCTTGTTAAGGATAAGGGATTTATAAGAATACATAAAACGTATATAGTTAATTGCATGTATATTTACAAAATCAAAAGCGAAAAGGTGATTCTGATAGATAATTCTGAAATACCTTTGAGCCGGATCAGAGCAGCAGCTGCAAAGGAGCAATATCAGATTTTTCTGCGGAGGAATGATACGTTATGATTTGGGATTTGGTAGAGACACTGGCGATTCTGGCTGAAAATTTTATGGTAGCAAGGCTGCTTGTAAATTACTTCGGATTCAAAGAAGAGAGATTTCAGTTTTTAAAATTTATGTCATTATTTGTATTGCTATCATCAATCGGAATGCTTGGAACATTTTTTGTGAATCAGGAAACCTTTTTCGTTATCGCATTTCTGCTTGGCGGAGTGATATTTTCAGCTATATTTCTTAAAGGACAGATTTTTGAAAAATGTCTTATTTCGATCATAAGCTATACATTATTCTATTTTATAAATCTTCCCGTATTGAATTTTATAAGTATGATATCAGGTATTGAGGTTTCAGAACTCGTTTCAGCTCAGGACGGAAGCAGAATAATATGTCTTTTTACTACAAAAATGTTATATTTTGCAGCAACCCAATTCATTCTGTCGCTAAAGAAAAGGGATAAATACAGCTTTAAATTTAATGAATGGATGATAATTATTTCGGCATTTTTTATAACATTGCTGATAGGACTGATGCTTTACATAACAATAGAAAACAGTAAGTTGGGTGACTGGGCATTTATGGGTGTTACATTGCTACTGTCTTCCTTAGATGTTATTGTATTTGTATTTATGAGAAAAATGCATTTTTCAAATCAAAAGGAAACGGAGTATAAACTGCTTAATATGCAGCTTGCCCAACAGCAAAATGAGCTTCGGCAGCTGGATCAGCAGTATAAAAAGCTTTCCACGCTTCAGCATGACTTTAAAAATAAAGTCGAATGCGTTCATAGCTTGATAATCCAAAAAGATTACGATAAAGCAATTTCATATTCTGAGAAGCTTTTGGGTGAAAGCAATAACATTGCTTTTATCTACATTCAGTCTTCATGCTCTGTTGTTAATGCGGTTGTGAATTCCAAATTTGCCAAGGCAAATGAGCATGGTATTAAAACGTCATGCCGAATTGTAGTTCCTCTGCCGGAATACCTTGAATATGATTTAAGTATATTGTTGTCAAATTTACTTGATAATGCAATAGAAGCCTGTCAAAGGAATAAATTCGGTTCGCAGATAATTCTTACAATTTCAGATATTGCCGGATATTACAGAATTACAGTAAAAAATACAATTGATAAATCTGAATTAAAGACAAACAAAAAGCTAAAGACTCATAAAAAGGATAAGCAGCATCATGGCTGGGGACTTAAATCAGTTAATGATATAGCTGAAAAATATGACGGAAATATTGATATTTATGAAAATGAAGGGATGTTTATTGTAAATATATTAATAATGAAAGAAAAGGCGTCAACTGCATTTGGGGGATAAAAACCGCATTTGGGGGCAGAGTAATTGACTTTATAAAAATTATGCGGTATGCTGTAATTAGAGGACGGTGATAAGATGATCG
>CAKSJL010000040.1 GCA_934463345.1 uncultured Oscillospiraceae bacterium
AAGCAGCTGAAATGATCTTGTCGTCAGCTGTAAGAGTCTTTTCGTTTACGCTGTAAACGATTGTCTTGAGGTCGTTGCCTGCTGGAGCAGAAATAACAACCTTCTTAGCGCCTGCATCAAGGTGAGCCTGTGACTTGTCCTTTGAGCAGTAGAAACCTGTACACTCTAAAACTACGTCTACGCCGATTTCTCCCCATGGAAGCTCTGCAGCGTTAGCCTTTGCATAAATTGTAAGTGTCTTGCCGTCAACTGTGATTGTGTTAGCCTCATCATCAGCTGTTACAGTGTGAAGATTCTCACCGATTCTTCCACAGTAGCCGCCCTGAGCTGTATCATACTTGAGAAGCTGAGCGAGCATTGAAGGCTTTGTAAGATCGTTGATAGCAACAACATCATAACCTTCTGCACCGAACATCTGTCTGAATGCAAGACGACCTATACGGCCGAAACCATTAATAGCAACTTTTACTGACATTGGATAATTACCTCCTAAATATTTATATCACTATTGTACACCAATTTTAAATTTATTTCAAGTACTTTGACAAAAAAATAACTAATTTTATTTGTCAAAACGCAATTACGTCTATATTTAACAAGAAAACAGGTCATTTTTTATTATTTTCCAACAATTTTTTTGTAAAGTATTAATTTCTCTATAATTCTACTTTTATTTGTTGTATAATGTAATATAATAAGATAAAAAAATATAACAGTGATACTTTATGCCGAATTATTTTAGAACCCGTCTTCACAAGATATGTGTGCGGATTTCCAAGCACAATTTTTACGCAGACAAGGCAAAAATGCGCAGGCATACTTGTGTATGGCAAGCTTTTTTAACGCAGTATGCGAAAAAATTTGCTGGAAAGATGTGCGCATACGCTTGTGAAGACAGGTTCTTATTGGCTTGCTATAAGCAGACTGCTGAAAAAGGAGGAAAAGATGGAAAGCGATCTTACAGTATTCAAAAAAATTTTTTCTGATTCCCATGAAAATGTATTTATATTAAATTACAGCTTTGATATACTCTGGCACAATGTGAAGGATATGCTGTGTCCTTTTTGCAGTGCAGATTTTTCACAGCTTTTTGAAAATGAAAATAAGCCAATTGAAAGCGGAAAATACTTTCTTTTATGTCAGAGTCTCGAATTTGCAGCCGAACTGATAAATTATAGAGAACAGGAACTCTATATTCTGAGGATAAGTCGGGAGGATGTTATGTCCTCACTGACAGACAGCAGATACGTCAGGGAATTTTTCGGAACTCAGGCAGCCATGATAAGACAAGCCGTTTCCGGAATAACAGCAGCAAAAAACATTCTTCATGATAAAATTGTAAAGAAAAGCAACACAGATGAAGAAAAGGTTATCGATGAAAAGACTATTAAAGAGTGTTCAAATTATTTGAATATAATTTCCGGAAACAGCTGCCAGCTTCTTAAAACAGTAATGGCTCCGACAGAGCTTATAAAATACAGCGATTCTTCCGGCAAAGCTGTAAAAATCGACCTTTCCGGTGAACTTAATGAGATTATTTCAAACTGTAGCAAGCTGCTTAAAAATCAGATCCGAATTACCACTGATATTTCTGCGGGACTTTTCATTAAAGCTGATCCTGACAGACTGACTACCTTCATTCTTTCGCTAATAGCATTTACCCTCAGGCATTTTCATGAAGGCAACGCTATTAAGCTTTGTGCCATGAGAGCGTCTCAGAACGTTTCTATTACCCTTTCTGCTGAAATATCAAGAAAAAATATACAAAAGGATTACACCGTAAAATTGTTCAGCAGATACGATGAAATATACAGTTCAGAATCATCGTATCCTGAGCTTATAGTTATAAACCGTTTCTGCCATGAATTCGGGGGCAGGCTCTATGACTGCAAAACTTCAGAAAATAGAGAGGTGGTTATATGTGTAAGGCTTCCATTCTGCGACGAACCGGACAAAGCTCCGTTTTTAAGCTCACACTCTGATGAATACGATAAAAACAGGTTTTCTGTCTACCGCATTGTTCTTTCAGATATATCAGACATTTATTAACACAAAAATAATTACATTTGCACGATAAATATGCATACCGGCACATTCTTTTCTTAATTTAACAAAGAATATTGCAAAAAATACTTGCTTTATCAAAGTAAAAAGTGTATAATGAAATTATTGGGGGCTTGCTCTTCAATAATCATAATATGGAGGTTTTAAACAATGGCGTTTAAAAGCGAATACTTAACAAAGGTATATGAAAAGGTATGCCAGAGAAACAAGGGAGAAGAAGAATTTCTTCAGGCAGTAAGAGAGGTTCTCGAGAGCCTTGAGCCTGTTGTTGAACAGAGACCTGAGATCGAAAAGAAGGGTATTATCGAAAGACTCGTTGAGCCTGAAAGATTTATCCAGTTCAGAGTTCCATGGGTTGACGACAACGGCAATGTTCAGGTAAACAGAGGCTTCAGAGTTCAGTTCAATTCTGCAATCGGTCCATACAAGGGCGGTCTCAGATTACATCCGACAGTTTGCGCATCTGTTATCAAGTTCTTAGGTTTTGAACAGATCTTCAAAAACAGCCTTACAGGTCTGCCGATCGGCGGCGGTAAGGGCGGTTCTGACTTCGATCCAAAGGGTAAGTCAGACAATGAAGTTATGAGATTCTGCCAGAGCTTCATGACAGAGCTTTCAAAGCACATTGGTGCTGATACAGACGTTCCAGCCGGCGATATCGGTGTTGGAGCAAGAGAAATTGGTTTCATGTTCGGTCAGTATAAAAGACTCAGAAACGAATTCACAGGCGTTTTAACAGGTAAGGGTCTTTCATACGGCGGTTCACTTGCAAGAACAGAAGCTACAGGCTATGGTCTTTGCTACTTTACAGAAGAAATGTTAAACTGCATGAAGAAGGAAAGCTTCAAGGGCAAGACAGTTGTTATTTCAGGTTCAGGTAACGTTGCTATCTACGCTACACAGAAGGCAACAGAGCTTGGCGGCAAGGTTGTTGCACTTTCTGACTCAAACGGCTACATCTACGATCCTAACGGCATCAATCTTGATGTTGTAAAGCAGATCAAGGAAGTTGAAAGAGGAAGAATCAAGGAATATGTTGACAGAGTTCAGGGCGCAACATATACAGAAGGCTGCAAGGGCATCTGGACAATCAAGTGTGACATTGCTCTTCCATGCGCTACACAGAACGAGCTTGATGGCGAATCAGCTGACGCACTTATCAAGAACGGCGTAATTGCTGTTGCAGAGGGAGCTAACATGCCTTCAACTCCTGAAGCTATTGAAAAGTTCCAGGCAGCAGGCGTTATGTTCGGTCCTGCAAAGGCTGCAAACGCTGGCGGTGTTGCTACATCAGCTCTTGAAATGTCACAGAACTCAGAAAGACTTTCATGGACATTTGAAGAAGTTGACGCTAAGCTCAAGAACATCATGGTTAATATTTTCCACAATGCATACAATGCAGCTGAAAAGTATAACATGAAGGACAACCTGGTTGCTGGTGCTAACATTGCCGGCTTTGATAAGGTTGCTGACGCTATGATGTGGCAGGGTATTGCTTACTAATAAAAATTCATTATTAATGAAGACTGATCACCGCAGTTATTGCTGCGGTGATTTTTTTCAGGCTGCTGCTTGCTTTTAATAAAAAGATATGATACAATAATTTTATGTGTAAACAATATTTAAATTCGGAGGAAAAATATGTCTGTACTGGAAGTAAAAAAACTATGCAAGCAATATACAAAAGTGCTTGCTGCAAATGACATTTCCTTTTCTATTGACGAGGGGGAAATATTTGCGCTTATAGGACCTAACGGCGCCGGAAAAACAACTACAATAAGAATGATATCAACGCTTATAAAACCGACATCCGGAGATGCAGTTGTCGCAGGGCATAGTATTCTCAGCGAACCAGAAAAGGTAAGACAGTCCATAACATACTTGCCAGACGAAGCCGGAGCATACAAAACTATGACAGGAAGAGCCTATCTAAAATTTATGGCTGGAATCTTTGCACAAAATAAATCGGATATCGGGGAATTTACAGCAAGAGCTGAACAGATGTCCGGATTAGGAGAACGCCTTGATGAAAAAATCGGTTCATACAGTCGTGGAATGATCAGAAAACTCCTGCTTTCAAGAGCAGTAATGACACGTCCGAAGCTTGCAATACTTGACGAGCCCACAAGTGGTCTGGATGTTATAAATGCACTTGAAATCAGAAAAATGATAAAGGAACTTGCCAAAACAGAAAAGATGTCATTTCTTCTTTCATCGCACAACATGCTTGAAATTGAATTTGTTTCTGACAGGGTCGGTATTATTTCCGGCGGAAAGCTTATGGAAATCGGCAGAACAGATGAGCTGAAAGAAAAGTATGGCTGTCAGAACCTTGAGGAAGTTTTTGAAAGGGTGGTAAAGGCGTAATGAAATTTATGAATCTGCTTAAAAAAGAGCTTCACGAGCTTATAAATGCCAAAATGATAATGGGGCTTGTAATAACGGTTATGCTTCTGCTTTCAGTCGGAAAAATCATGTCCGGCGTTGTTGATGACGCTTCGTCAGATACTGGAACAGTAAATATAAGCGACAGGGATGATACTGAACTTACTCACAAAATAATTGATACGCTCGATTCCTCAGGCTTTGATGTACATCTTTTCTCTGAGGATAATCCTGACAGGGCAAAGCTACTGGAAACAATAAACTGCGACAGCCTTATTATAATTCCGGAGGGATTCAGTGACGAAGCGCTTGCGCCTGTTTTTGAAGGTTGTTTAAATAATGGGCGTATAGAGCTTGTAACAACGCTTAAATCAACATCAGCGCTTGCTTCGCTCTCTGACAAAACTTCTGATGCGGCAGAAATTATAAGCGATATAGTTCAGGACGAATATCTTATTCAGAATGATTTAAGCGAAGACACGATTGAAAAAATTCATACGCCGATCACAGTAGACAGTGTTACGGTTGTAAACGGAAAAACCGCCTATACAGACCCAAATATTCTTATATCTCTCGTCCAGTCACAGAGCATGCTTATTCCAATCATTGTATTTATTCTTGTAATGTTCTCGTCACAGATGATAATTTCTGCAATCTCAACAGAAAAAATTGACAAGACACTTGAAACACTTCTTTCCGCCCCCGTTTCAAGAGTTTCCGTACTTTCGGCAAAAATGCTTGCTGCTGCCATTGTTGCTGTTATAAATGCAGCAGTATATATGATTGGTTTTTACGGCTACATGGGTTCACTGGTCGGAGGGTTTGCAAACGATGCAGAAACGGTTGGTGCCGCCTTTTCTATAAACGATATTATGAAAGAGCTTGGGCTTAAAATTGGAATTTCAGGCTATTTCCTTATCGGTATGCAGATGTTCCTGACCATCATGGTATGTCTTGCAGCCTCGCTTATTCTTGGTGCGCTTGTAAATGATGCAAAATCAGCACAGACAATGCTAATGCCTATAATGGTTCTTGCAATGATCCCTTACATAGTGTCCATGGTCTACGATGTCAATATGCTTTCACCGGTTTTAAAGATCATAATCTATGCTATACCTTTTACACATACATTCAACGCCATGAATAATATCATGTTCGGAAATATGAATATTTACTGGTTCGGGCTTGCATATCAGCTTGCACTTTTTGTTGTTTTCATGTTTTTTGCGGTCAGAATATTTACCTCCGATAAAATATTTACAATATCACTTAATTTCGGTCAGAAACGCAGACTCAGAAGTAAGCAGAAATAAGAACCCGGGTAAACAGCAACGCTCAGACTTTAAAGGTCTGAGCGTTTTTCAGTTTATCTGTTCTTTTTTTCTATAAGCTCTCCTGCGGTTTCTTATATGGTAAACAGCTGATATCAGCATCAGGCACAGCACAGCACCGCAGATTCCGCCAAATGTATCTATTATAACATCCTTTACAAGCGGCGTTCTCCCCGGAACAAACATCTGATGAATTTCATCAAGCGAACCATACATCAGACACACCAGGGCAGCTGATACAAACGATTTTTTATATTTGCAGGTCACAAGAAAAACTGTCGAAGCTGTCATGAATCCCAAAATGAAATACAGTGAAAAATGCGCCAACTTGCGTATCAGATGATTAAGTTGTTCTGTCATTATACTCTGATTATCAGGAGTCAGCTGACTATATCCGCTGAACGCTTTTTCTGCAATTTTTGAAGTTACTTCATGACTTACTTTATTTGTATCAATGCAGTTCTGTGATGAAAACCCGAATATTACGATCATACATATAGCCGCAATGGCTACAGATACAGCCAGTCCAATCCTTTTACGCATTGTTTTCTCCGTTCCCTGCCATAGGTATCTGTATTATCTAAGTGCTTTTTTTACCTTTTCAACAATGTTTTCTTTGCAAAGTCCGAATTCCTTTAACAGGTCAGCGGCAGGTCCAGAATGACCATATTCATCATTTACGCCAATTTTTATCACCGGTACAGGATAGCACTCAGTAACAGCCTCAGCAACAGCAGATCCAAGACCGCCGATTACGCTGTGTTCCTCTACTGTCATAAGTATGCCCGAATTTTCCGCCGCCTTGCAGATAAGCTCCTTGTCAAGAGGCTTGATTGTGTGGATATTAATAACTCCTGCGTCAATTCCCTCATTTTTCAGCTCATCAGCCGCCGCAACAGCTTCACTTACCATAAGTCCTGTTGCAATAATTGTAATATCGCTTCCCTCTCTGAGAGTTATTCCCTTGCCAAGCTCGAACTTATACGTTTCCTTGTCATTGAAAACCGGAGCGGCAAGACGACCAAAACGCAGATAAACCGGTCCGTTATGCTCAATTGCAGCTTCTACTGCCGCTCTTGCTTCGACATCATCAGCCGGATTTATAATTGTCATTCCCGGAATAGTTCTCATGAGTGCAATATCCTCGTTGCACTGGTGAGTTGCGCCGTCCTCGCCCACAGAAATTCCGGCATGAGTTGCGCCGATCTTAACATTCAGTCCCGGATAGCCAATTGAGTTTCTTACGATCTCATAAGCTCTGCCTGCTGCAAACATAGCGAAAGTACTTGCAAAAGGAATCTTTCCGCACGTTGCAAGACCTGCCGCAACACCCATCATATTAGCTTCAGCAATTCCGCAGTCAAAGAATCTGTCCGGATATGCCTTCTTGAAAATACCTGTTTTTGTTGCCGCCGCAAGGTCAGCGTCCAGTACCACAAGATCAGGATATTTTTCAGCAAGATCTCTCAGCGCTTCGCCGTAGCTTTCTCTTGTTGCCTTTTTAATTACGTCTGCCATCTGATTAACCCTCCAGTTCTTTCAGCTCTGCATCAAGCTCGCTCATTGCCTGCTTGTACTGCTCTTCATTAGGCGCTGTACCATGCCATGAAACCTGATTTTCCATAAAGGAAACACCTTTTCCCTTAACGCTCTTCTGGATAATCGCAACAGGCTTTCCGCTTATTTTCTCTGCCTCGTCAAACGCCTTTTCAATTGAATCAAAGTCATGAGCATCCATTGTTATAACATGCCATCCGAATGCTGCAAATTTATCAGTTATCGGTTCAGGAGAGCATACATCCGTAACCGGACCGTCAATCTGGAGTCCGTTGTTGTCAACGATTGCAATAAGATTATCAAGGTTCTTGTGAGATGCAAACATTGCCGCTTCCCAGACCTGTCCTTCTTCAATTTCACCGTCACCCAGAACGGTATAAACCTTATATGATCTGTTGTCAAGCTTTCCGGCAAGCGCCATTCCGCAGGCTGCTGAAATACCCTGCCCAAGCGAACCGCTTGACATATCTATACCATTTATATGAATACAAGGATGTCCCTGGAGCATTGCACCTATATGGCGCAGACTTTTAAGCTCATTTTCTGAAAAATAACCTTTCTGCGCCAAAACAGCATAAAGTGCCGGAGCACAGTGTCCCTTTGACAAAACAAACCTGTCCCTTTCCGGATTTTCCGAATCCTCCGGATTCACATTCATTTTTTCAAAATAAAGATAGGTCAGCAGATCAGCGATAGAAAGTGAACCGCCCGGATGTCCCGATCTGGCATTATAGACGCCCTCAATGATTCCCTTTCTTACCTTGCAGGCTTTAATCTGCAGGCTTTTTTTCTTATTGCCGTCCATGTTTTTACCTCCTGTGAGTTCGTTAATTATATAAATGATATATTTTAGCATATCATGCGTTGCATTCATAAATCATCTCAATCAGTTCCGCAATGGCGCACTGGTCACTTGTATTTTTCAACACAACATCTGCAATATCCTTTACCTCCTGCTGTGCATTTGCCGTTGCTACGCCAACATCTGCCGTTTCCAACATTTCTATGTCATTGTTATAATCGCCGGCGGCATAGACTTTGACATTTTCCATGTTCATAAGCTTTAAGTATTCCCTTAAAGCCGCACCCTTTGAGCTTCCCTTTGGAAGCATTTCAAGAAAGATATCGTTTGAACGCACAAAGTCAACATCATAGCTCTGCTTTGAGATAAATTCCTCAAGCTCGTCAATCTGCTCCGGTGCAGCCGCAAACAGTATCTTGAACCATTCTCCCTTCGGCACACTTTCAAGCTCTGCATATGCCGGCTCGACCTGACAGATCTGAGTATGAATCTTTTCATATTCATTATTGCACACAACATAAATATTGTCAAGCCTCAAAACTTCTCCGCCGGGATCCTTCATAACGCCAAAAAGCTCTTTTCCCGTCTTTTCAGCACTGTCCGGCAGAATATCTGTAAACAGTGATCTTTTATTTTTCAGGTCGTAAATCAAAGAACCGTTATACAGTATGACCGGAAGATCAACATCAAGCTCTTTAAAGTATTTTTCCGCAGACTGAACAGTTCTTCCTGTTGCAACGGTAAATTTTCCTCCGTCCGCCCTGAAACGTCTTATTGCGTCCTTATCTCCCTGCGACAGAATCTTATTCTGCGGAAGAAGAGTTCCGTCAAGATCTGTTATCAGCAGTACATTCGACAAATCAGCCATAGTTTACCTGACCTTTCTCAAAATTTCTTTGAAATAATCCGGAAGCTCGCTGTCAAACTCCAGATACTCCCCGCTTATCGGATGGACAAATCCAATTTTCTTTGCATGCAGACACTGTCCGTCTATCCCTTTATATGCCTTTCCGTAAACATCATCACCTAAAACAGGATGCCCGGTATACGAAAGATGTACCCTTATCTGATGAGTTCTGCCCGTTTCAAGCCTGAGCCTGAGATGAGCATACTTTTCAAACTGTTCAATGACCTCATAATGGGTCACTGCATTTCTGGAATTTTTCGTTGTAACACACATTTTTTTGCGATCGTTAGGATTTCTTCCGATCGGTGCGTCAATAGTTCCTGAAAGCTCCTTAAAACGACCGGATGCAACAGCTTCATATTCCCTCGTAAAGCTGTGTTCCTTTATCTGCTCTGCAAGACCGGTGTGTGCAGTATCGTTTTTTGCAACGATGAGCAGACCGCTTGTATTCTTGTCGATTCTGTGCACTATTCCCGGACGAATAACACCATTTATACCGGAAAGGCTATCTCCGCAGTGGTATAAAAGCGCATTTACAAGCGTTCTGCTGTAATTTCCGGGCGCAGGATGAACGACCATTCCCTTCGGCTTATTTACCACAAGCAGGTCGTTATCCTCATAAACTATATCAAGCGGTATATTCTCCGGCTTTGCGTCAGGTGAAACAGGTTCAGGAATTTCAACAGAAACAATATCGCCGGATTTCAGCTTATAATTTTTTGCCGCTTTTTTTCCGCAGACTGTAACAGCACCGCTTTCAATAAGTCCCTGAACAGCATTTCTTGTAAGGCCTGCATCCTGAACTGAAAGCCACTTGTCAATTCTGACTCCCTCGTCCTGCAGAGCAGCTTCAAATATCAACTCATTCATTTTCAGCAGCTCTCTTTTCGACAGTCTTTTTACCGCTTTTGTCAAAAAAAACTATATACACCAGAAGCAGCACAGCGCCGATAGTAACACAGCAGTCCGCAAAATTAAACACTGCAAAGTTAAAAAGCTGTAAATCAAGATAATCAACAACAATTCCATGCCTGAAAATTCTGTCGATAATATTTCCGAGTCCGCCGCTTACAATAAGCGTCATGCAGACTACAAGCAGTTTATCACGCCTATGCTTTATCATATAAAAAATACAGAATGCCATCAAAACAGCTGTAACGCCGACTAAAACCCATCTCATTCCGCTAAAGCTTCCAAAAACTGCGCCGTCATTTTCAAGATATGTCAGATGCATTATGTCAAACCTTCCTATTTTAAGAAATTCTCTTGAATCAGCATTTTTCAGATTTTCAACAACCCAGAGCTTTATCAGCTGGTCTGCACCGGTAAGCAGCAGAATTGTTGCAAAAGCAACGATCAATGTAACTATATCAGTTCCTCCTCAATAATATAAGGCAACACCGCACAAAGAACGGTAATCTTTGTGCAGCATTGCCGCAGTTGACCGCTTTATTCAAACGGCATTAATTTATTTAACGACTGATGCACAGCGACTGCAAAGAGTCGGAAGTTCACTGTTTTTGCCTACTGTTTCAGAATATGCCCAACATCTTTCGCACTTTTCACCTGTTGCCTTAACAACTTCAAAGCTTGTTTCGTCACTGTCGTCCACCACAGAAACGCCGGAAACAATGAGTATTTCAGCAAGATGATCTGACAATGAGCTGTATTTTTCAAGCATATCTTTGCTGCAATGAATAACAATATTAGCCTCAAGTGACTTACCGATCACCTTTTCATTACGCTTTTCCTCAAGAACCTTGTTTACTGCCTCTCTGGTGCTGTAGATCAGTTCCCACTTTGCGATAAACTCGTCACTGAATGCAATGCCAGACTTTTCAGGCATATGATTCAGGAAAATGCTCTCGCTGTTGTCAGAAGCACAATGCGGCAGATATGACCAGATTTCCTCAGCCGTAAAGGACATAATAGGTGCAATAAGTCTTGCAACGCCGCTTAAAATCCTGTACATTGCTGTCTGTGCCGAACGTCTTTCCAGTGACTTTTCGCCCTCGCAGTAAAGTCTGTCCTTGATAATATCAAGATAGAAGTTTGACATATCAATTACACAGAAATTGTGAATGCTGTGGAATGCAACATGGAAATCAAATGCATTGTAGCCGTCCTGAACCTTGTCAATAAGACTGTCAAAACGCATAAGCGCCCACTTGTCTATTTCAAGCAGCTGATCGTCAGAAACGCTGTCAGTATCAGGGTTAAATCCGTCTCCATTTGAAAGATTTCCGAGAATAAATCTTGCTGTATTTCTGATTTTCTTGTAAGCGTCTGAAAGCTGTCCTAAAATCTCCTTTGAAATTCTGATATCAGAATGATAATCGGAGGAAGCAACCCAGAGTCTTAAAATATCAGCGCCGTACTGGTCAATTATCTCAGCCGGATCAATACCGTTTCCGAGAGATTTATGCATTGTCTTTCCCTGACCGTCAACTACCCAGCCATGAGTGCAAACAGCCTTATACGGAGCTTTTCCCTTATAAACAACAGATGTAAGAAGTGATGACTGGAACCAGCCTCTGTACTGGTCAGCGCCTTCAAGATAAAGGTCAGCAGGCCACGAGAGCGAATCATACTCATCCATAACGGCAGCATGAGAAACACCGCTGTCAAACCAGACATCCATGATATCATATTCCTTTGTAAATTCATGACATCCGCACTCGCATTTAACAGTGTCAGGAATAAACTCATTTACTTCTCTTGTCCACCATGCGTCAGCGCCCTCTTTTCTGAAGAGGTCTGAAATCGCTTTTATAGTTTCGTCTGTAACGATCGGCTTGCCGCAGTCCTTACAGTAAATAATCGGAATCGGAACGCCCCAGGTTCTCTGTCTTGAAATACACCAGTCGCTTCTGTCACGAACCATTCCCTTGATTCTGTCCTCTCCCCATTCAGGAATCCACTTTACATTTTCGATAGCCTTGACAGCTTCATCCTTAAAGCCGTTTACAGAACAGAACCACTGCTCTGTTGCACGATAAATAATAGGGCTGTTGCATCTCCAGCAATGCGGATACTGGTGAGTGATCTTTTCGCTTGCAAGAAGTGCGCCGCATTCGTCAAGCTTTGCAAAAATTGCCTTGTTTGCTTCGTTTGTGTCAAGACCCGCAAATTCTCCGGCTTCCTCAGTCTGTCTGCCCTTTGCGTCAACGCATACGATTATACCAATATCATCATACTTCTTGCAAACCTCAAAGTCCTCTACACCATAGCCAGGAGCAGTATGAACACAGCCTGTACCGCTTTCAAGCGTTACATGATCACCAACAATTACCGGCGAAAGTCTGTCATAAAGCGGATGCTTTGTTTTAATATGCTCAAGCTCAGCGCCTGTAAATGAGCCGACAGTTTCATAATTTTCAATTCCGGCTGCCTTCATAACGGTGCTGACAAGCTCAACAGCCATCACATAGTATTCTTCGCCGTTTTTAACAAGTGTATATTCATATTCCGGTCCAAGACATACAGCCAGGTTACCAGGAATTGTCCATGTAGTTGTCGTCCATATAACAAAATAAACCTTTGAAAGTTCAAGACCCATTGCTGTAAAAAGTCCCTTATCGTCAGTTACATTGAACTTTACATAAATTGATGTACAAGGGTCATTTGCATATTCAATTTCAGCCTCAGCAAGCGCTGTATTACAGTCAGGACACCAGTAAACAGGCTTTAAGCCCTTATACATATATCCATCCTTAGCCATCTTGCCGAATACCTCAACCTGTCTTGCCTCATATTCCGGCTTTAACGTCAGGTAAGGATCATCGTAATCGCCGATACTGCCCAAGCGCTTGAACTGTTTCATCTGACTTTTAACATGCTTCAATGCAAAATTCTTGCACTGCTTTCTCAGTTCAACCGGAGGAATAGCGCCGTTTTCAACGCCAATTTCCTTCATAGCCTTAAGCTCGATAGGAAGTCCGTGTGTATCCCAGCCCGGAACGTACGGAGCACAGTATCCAGTCATATTTTTATGCTTTATGATAAAATCCTTTAAAACCTTGTTAAGAGCTGTTCCGAGGTGAATCTGTCCATTTGCATACGGAGGACCGTCATGCAAAATATATGTCGGCTTTCCCTTGTTGTTTTCTACCATCTTGTAGTAAAGTCTTTCATCTTCCCAATTTTTCAGAGTTTCAGGTTCTCTTTTCGGGAGATTTCCTCTCATAGGAAAATCTGTCTTAGGCAGATTTAATGTTTTGTTATAATCCATTGCCATTATACTTCTTCCTTTTCGATTGATGTTGGATTTGGGTTTCCGCTCTGGGAATTGTTCTGTCCGAACTGAAGGTCTGAAAATCTTGATTCATATACGCCCTTCACATTTCTCGCTGAAAAGCTTGACGTTGCGAACGGGTCAGGTTTCGGAGGTTCTTCCTCAACCGGCTCATAGCTTTCCTGAGTCTCCTCTTCCTCTTCGATCTCGATTTCCGGCATTGCTGAAATCATTTCGAGATGTGATTTATACATATCAAAGAGAGCCTTTTTAAATTCAGTCACCTGTTTCTGCGCTTCATAAAGGTTCTTCTTTTCCTTTTCAATTTCCTGTCTGTTCTTTTCCATTGCCTCTTCGTGCTGAACAGTTGCTTCGTCTATAAGCTCCTTTGCCTTTGCTTCAGCCTGGGCAATTATAGCGTCTGCCTTTTCCTGTGCGTCTGCAATAACCTGATGTCCCTGCTTCTGTGCACCCAGCAGAGCGTCCTTCAAAGCATCCTCATCCTGACGGTATTCTCTGACTTTGTCAGCAAGAATCTGTATTTTATTGTGAAGATCATCTCTTTCAGCGTCGATCTCCTCAAATTCCTCTGTCAGCATAGCCAGGAAATCATCAATTTCCTCCTGTTTATATCCAAATGCAGCTTTTTCAAATTTTTTATCTCTAATATCACTTGCACTTATCAACGTATTCACCTCTTAACAATATTTCAACACAACTACGTGTATTCTTCCTTTTTTAGAAACGCCCTCAATTTCTTCAACACGAAATTTTCCATGCTTTCTCACAGAAAATATGTCACCCTCCTTAAGAAGTGTGCATGTATCAGAAACGGGTCTGTAATTTAATTCAGCTGCTCCTGACGATATAATACCGGCAGACCTGCTGCGGCTTACTGAAAGTGCTGCAGCGATTACGCAGTCAAACCTCATTGATGAAACTGTACTCTTTATTTCACGATAAAGCTGTCTGACCTCAAGTACCAGCGGTTCATCAGTGCTGACGCTTACTCCCGCCGAACCTATCTTGGTTATCTCCCCTTCAACTGTACTTTTCACAGAATCTATAACCATCATCTGGGTAATACCCTCGCCGGTTATTATATCTCCGACCGCTTCACGCTTTATATTCAAAGCCATGACTGCCCCAAGAAAATCCCTGTGAGAAAGCTTTATTGAAGGTCTGTACTTAAAGGTTACACACGAAATGGGAAAATCACTGTTTTCCGGGCGGCAATAATCGCTGAAAACGCACAGTATTTTTCGTACCGACCCCTCAGCGCCGCCAAAAAAGCAGCAGCTTTCACATCCAAGCCTTTTAAGTTCCTGCTGTGCTGACATCTGCTGACTTTCGTTGAGAAAATGAGTAAAGCTCATTCCTCTGCGTTCCGAAAGTCTTACCATATCCGCAATTCTGGCACAAAAAGCTTTTTCATCATGATCTGTCATTATCAGATTATAACCCCGTTATTTTCAAGCTCATCCACCAGATCTCCGCCTATAAAGCCCACATTATATGGTGTTATAATATATGTCTGGTTTGCAACAGGCTTGAGTGTTCCTCCGTTTGCATAAGCAACGCCGACAAGAAAGTCAATTATTCTTCTTCTGATTTCCGAAGAAGCGTTTTCAAGGTTTAATACAACAGTTTTCTTGGCAATAAGGTGATCTGCGATCTGCTTTGAATCCTGGAATTTTTCCGGCTTTACAAGCACGACCTGAAGCTGTGCAGTTGCCTGAATATTGACAACCTTGTTTCTCTTTTCCTCTACGTCATCAAAACGATCCGCACGATAGCTGCGGCTTCCTTCATATTCTCTGTCGCTGCTTCTGCTTTCCTGATATTCTCTGTCTGAGGAAGAACTTTTTTTCTGATAGCTGTCCTCGTACTGATCGTCGTCTCCATCCTCCTGCGGAACAAAAAAGTCTTTAAGATTCTTTAAGATTTCCATTCTTTCGTTCTCCTATCTCTGTGATAATATTTCAGATATTTATGAAATTCCGGGAATGCTCTCCTTAATATGCATATCCCGGAGAGATTTATGCATAATTTCTCGGTCCGAAAAGACCTCTTCCGATTCTGACTATGTCAGAGCCGTATTTTATAGCAAGCTCATAGTCTCCCGACATTCCCATCGAGAGATGATCCATACTTATATTATGT
>CAKSJL010000041.1 GCA_934463345.1 uncultured Oscillospiraceae bacterium
CCTTTACATATAGTCAACATTTACCTTTCCGTCATCAGCCGTTACTGCAATTCCGGCAATATCGCCGTTTTTCTCAATTATAAGATCGGCAATTTTCTCTTCGATTTCCTTTCGGATAACACGTCTTATATCTCTTGCGCCGTAGCTCTTGCCGAAAGCCTCCTCAGCAACTGCATCAAGCGTACTGTCATCATAGTTAAGTATAATATTCTTTTCAGCAAGCGGTTCTTTCATTTCATCAAGCATGAGCGCTGCAATTCTTGCAAAGTCAGCCTTTTTAAGCGGTTTGAATACAATTATTTCATCAATACGGCTTATAAATTCCGGACGCAGGAAATCCTTCAGCGACTTCATTGCCTTTTCCTTTGAAATATCCTCAACAGACTTGTTGAATCCAACGCCTGTTGTCTTGTCTGTCGAGCCGGCATTGGATGTCATTGCAATAATGGTATTTTCAAAGTTTACTGTTCTTCCCTGTGCGTCATTGATTTTGCCCTCGTCAAGAATCTGGAGCAGTATATTCATAACGTCCGGATGCGCTTTTTCTATCTCGTCAAAAAGCACTACCGAATAAGGGTGACGGCGAACCTTTTCCGTAAGCTGTCCCGCTTCATCATATCCGACATATCCCGGAGGAGAACCTATCATTCTCGCAACAGAATGCTTTTCCATATACTCAGTCATATCAAGACGGATAAGCGGCTCGGTCGAATCAAAAAGCTCATTTGAAAGAACCTTTACAAGCTCTGTCTTTCCAACTCCTGTAGGTCCTACAAATATAAACGAAGCCGGACGTCTGCGCTTTGAAAGCTGAACTCTTGTACGCTTAATGGATTCCGCCAGCAGATGGACTGCCTCGTCCTGTCCGACAATGTGTTCCTTTAGTCTTTCCTCCAGATGAGACATCTTTGAGAATTCGCTTTCTGCTATCTTGTTTGATGGAATTCCAGTCCAGAGCTCTATTACCTTTGAAAGGTCATTTTCAGTAACTTCAACCTTTGAAATGTTTTTTTCAAGCTCTTCCATTTCATTCTTAATGCGGATTATATCTCCCTTGACCTCGGCAAGCGCCTCATAATCCGGCTCATTCTGTTCCTCGATTGACTTTTCCTTATCCTCAAGTTCTTTAAGCTTCTTGGTTTTCACATCATATTCCGCAAGCTCAGGCGTCCTTATACATGTGCAGGCACACGCCTCATCAAGCAGGTCTATAGCCTTGTCAGGAAGATATCTGTCCTGAATATACCTTTCAGACAAAACAGCACACTGCTTTATCATATCATCGCTTATTCTTACTCTGTGATATGCTTCATAGTATTTTTTTATACCCTTGAGTACTTCATAGGTTTCATCTATAGTCGGTTCATTTACAGTTACCGGCTGGAAACGTCTTTCAAGAGCGCTGTCCTTTTCAATATATTTGCGGTACTCGCTGAATGTCGTAGCGCCGATAACCTGAACCTCGCCTCTTGAAAGTGCCGGTTTCAGAATGTTTGCAGCATTCATTGAACCTTCTGAATCTCCTGTTCCGACAAGATTATGAACCTCGTCTATAAACAGTATAATATTTCCCTCAGATTTTACTTCATTTACAAGTCCCTTTACCCTGCTTTCAAACTGTCCTCTGAACTGAGTTCCCGCAACAAGAGATGTCAGGTCAAGCAGGTATATTTTCTTGTCCTTCAGATTGAAAGGTACATTTCCCTCTGCAATCTTCTGGGCAATTCCTTCAGCTATTGCAGTTTTTCCGACACCCGGCTCACCTATAAGGCATGGATTATTTTTCTGACGTCTTGAAAGGATCTGAACAACTCTTGCAATTTCCTTATCTCTGCCAATAACATTGTCAAGCTCTCCATTCTCAGCCTTTTTACTGAGATTCGTGCAGTAATTATCAAGGAATTTCAGTTCCTTTTTCTTTTTTCTCTTCTCTCCGGACTTTGAAGCCGCCCTTCTTTCGCCTGATGGCTTTGAATCAGAGGAATCGCTGTTTTTAACATCTCCCAGCTGATTGTTTAAAATATTCTGTATGTAAGGCGGAAGAGTTCCGGCGCCTCCCATTTCAAAGCCTTCACCATCCATAAGCTCCATCATCTGCTCTGACATCTGGTCAAGGTCTTCTTCCGAAATTCCCATCTGTTCCATATACTCAGAAACCTGAGGAATATTCATTTCCTTTGCACAGTGAAGGCACAGTCCCTCATTCTTCTTCTCATTTCCATGCATGGAGGTAATGAAAACCACCGCCGGTCTTTTTTTGCATCTGCTGCATAAAATCATATCTTTCACCTACCGCTTTAAAAAGCGGATTCCTTTCCTGGTTTTATATCTCAAAATTCATTAACACGCTCGAAAATCCTCTTAAAGAACTTTGTCTTTTCAATCGTTTCATAGCTTATAAATGAACCGCTGCTTTCAGCAATATGTATCATTATTCTGACAAGTACCGCCATAACTACCAGCAGTACTCCTGCCTGAACAACTCCTATCAGACCGCCGGCAAACCGGTCAAGCCTGTCATATCCGTTTAATAGTCCGAACCGGAATGTTCTGTAAATAACAACTCTTATAAGCGTCATGAAAATAAAGTAGCTTATAATAAACACAAACGCCCTGATAAGCCTTGTTGCCGGTTCTCTAATATAATTTTTCTCTATATACTCCGGCATTTTATCAGGAGATTTAAGAAGCATTTCTGTTGTTTCAGTAAAAAGCTTTTCATTTTCCGACAGCTTCTGAGTCAGCTCATGCGTTACATACGGAGGAAGTGTAACTCCCAGCTGCTTTGAAAACGCATCAGTAAAACCGCTTATAAGCATCTTCTTAAAATTATCGTGAGTATCCACAACATCTCCGGCCGCCTGATTTGTATACTCATAAAGTCTTTCAATTGAATCGTTTGATTCAAGTATCTTTTTCACCTTTGAATCTTCAAGTACAGCGCCATAATCCTGATCTTCTATAACCTCTCTTACGCTTATTTCAGGATGATATTTTTCAATCGCCTCTGAAACTGCTTCCATACTCGTCTTTTTTATAAACTTGTCATAAATAAAGTCTGAACTTTTCTGACTTACAAACGACGCCAGAAAAACTGATACAACACATCCTATAACAAGAATAATTATCTTTGAAAATCCTTTTTTTGCACAGCTGTATATGCTCAGTATGACAATAACAGCCGCTATAACATCGTATATCCACCAAAAATTTGTTCCCACTTTTTATCGCCTCATTCTTCAGCCATTATAATCGATTCTGTCTATTCTGTCATATCCCAGCAGGAAAATGTATTTGTCAATATATATCATTTTTTCATAGGAGCCTTCAGCACTTATCTTTTTCTCGCTGCCGCCCCCGAAATTATACTGCGTAATTCCTTCCTTGCCGAGAACACAGACATTCCCGTCTATAAGCCTTATACATTTTGCATTGTTGTCCTTGAATTCAGTAACGTTAGGATCTTGCTTTTCGCTGTCAAACGTTGTAATATAACTGTGTCTTTTTGTTTCATTTTCAAAAAGCATTGCAGCCTTACCTTCATAATAATCCCAGTCCTTGAGCTTTGCAGGATACTGATATTCTGTTTTTTTCTCACCCTTTTCATTATAGAAAGCACATTTTGTGTCGCCCATGACAAATACAGATTTATCATAGGAATAAAGCTTAACACACATCGTATCAAGCATTTCAGATGTCCAGTTATCCTTTTTGGAGTTAAACGACAATGATATAAGCTTGGAATACATATCGCCGCCAACCGCATCTATAGTTGCAAGTACACAGCCGCTTGAATTATCATTAAACGCCAGGTCAATAACTCTTTCAACACAGTCTCTGGAATAAATTTCTTTACCGGATTCGTCATAAACTATGACACGACACTGATAGGTTTCCGAGTTTGTTACAACTGCGGTTGTTCCGTCAGCGCTCAGTCTTGCAAATATTATATTTGAATCAAGCTTTTTTGAATACAATACCTTGCTCTTATTTTCAACCCTGAAATTATTTCCGCCGCTTTCATAAACAAGAGCCCTTTTTCCGGAGGTCTGTAGTATTGCGTTTGAATATGCATGCTGACGCTCCTCATAAAGCTCACCCTTATCCGAATAAATATAAAGATATGCGTCGCTTAAAATTGCAAGATAACCATTAAGTTCAGCAGTCTGATAATCAATTCCTCCGGATATACTGAGAGGAAAATTACCCTCCGCAAGCTCTCCGCCGGATCTTACACTCTGAAACCTTCCTCCGATTCCCTCAAGCTTCGGAAACCAAAGATCCCTCTGAGCATAAAGAGTAACACAGACTCCTACCAGAAGCATAAATGCTGCCAGTTTTACAAGCTGACGACGCCTTTTTCTTCGTTTTCTTAAAAGACTTATGTCTATATCATTTGAATTAATATCCATTGAAATCCCTTTCAGACGGACAGGTCATCAGATTTCTGTCCCTAATAAAATACTCTGTTGAGATACAATCCATGTGCCTGAGCAGTTCTGCCGGCAAGACTGCGCTTTCTGGAGCTTAATATTTCGTCAATATACTCCGGCTTCATGTGTCCTTCGTTTACGGTCAGAAGAGTTCCGACCATAATCCTAATCATATTATACAGAAATCCATCGCCTTTTACAAGCATTTTCACAGTTTCACCATTAATTTCTATATTAAACTTCTCAATGGTTCTGACTGTATTCTGTTTTTCGTCATAATTTGAACAGAATGCTGCAAAGTCATGAGTTCCAACAAATCTCTGTGCCGCATCACTCACAAGCCTTGCATTGAATGGTCGTCTGTAATGGTATGCGAGATCAGTTGTAAACGGATTCTTGCTTTCGCTGTTATGAATAAGATAAATATATTCCTTACCTTTACAGGAAAAACGTGCATGAAAATCCTCTGGCGCATCCTCACAGGAAAGAATTGAAATATCATCCGGAAGCTCACCGTTTACGCCTCTTACAAAGCCCTTAACCGGAATCTTACTTTCAGTCAGGACAGAAAAGCAGTAATTATTCGCATGAACTCCCGTATCCGTTCTTGAACAACCGTTTATCACTGCTTTGTGATTTAAAACCTTTGAAACATGCTTTTCAACGACCTCCTGAACTGTAAGTGCATTTTCCTGACGCTGAAAGCCATGATAAGCTGTTCCTCTGTATGCCATTATAACCTTAAGATTTCTCATTTTCATCTGCTCCGACGTCAGTTTCAGCTGTTTCATCGTTTGAAGTCTCGGCTGTCATGTCCTTTTTTGCAGCAAGCTTTCTTTTAAGGCGTGGCTCAAATATCCACAGAAGTATTAAAACAGTAACCGCCGCACAAGATATGCTAAGTCCAGCCACAAATCCAGGAGGTGTATACTTCATTTCAATCTTGTGCTCTCCTGCTGTAAGCGGAACGCATGTAAGCGCATTTTTTAGTGACTTTACCTCAGCCTTTTTGCCGTCAACATATACCTTCCAGCCGCCGTCATACGGAATGGATGTGTACATAACACAATCCTCAGCCGCATTTATTGTTCCGTTAATATAGGTATCGCCATAATCTGTAACATTAAGTCCGCCGGCAGCAAGTTTTTCATAGCCCTTTTCAAACACTTCCTTATTTATCTGATAAACATAAATGCAGCCGCTTCCTGACACCTGATCCTTGACATTTGCCTGGAATGTAACCGTTTCACCCTTTTTGAAATCACCGACAGCAAATATATTCCTGTACTTTCCGGTGTTATGCGTATGAATAACCGAATCTCCGGATTTTATCTTTACATTCTGTACATCAGTAAAGTCAAAGGTAGCGTAAACCGGACCGTCCGTAACTGCTTCGTAATTATACTTGAGGTAACAGTCACTGCTTCCGTCCTCCGGTGCATTATACTGAAAGCTATAGTTTCCATAGCCTGTTTTAACTACATTAAGTCCCTTATGACCGACATCCTTTATATCAACTCTTACAAGGACATCCTCATCAATTCCGGTTGCACGTCTGAAGAGCTCATTCTGATTTTCAAACTGCATATTTGCTCCTCCCTCATAGTTGAGTATGTCGCTGTCTGCGGCAAAGCCTATAGGAAGAAAATGATTGCTCTCAAATATTGAAACTCCGGAATTTTCCGCAACCGCATCAAGATATGTCAGATCTCCGGAATAATTCTCTGTTGAAATAATATATTTAAGGTTCAAAAACATGTTTAAAACAGCTGTATTCTGGTTGTAGTAATATCTGTTTCCGGCTGCTGACGCAAAAATGCCCAGTTCGTACATAAGATTTGTTACGTTTACATTTGCTGTTGATGAAAATTGTGAAACCCCTCTGTAGCCATAAAGCGCAGGGTCATTAATGGTGTAGTTCGATGTAGTTTCCATTCTGTAGAATCCGTCATCCCTGCTTTCAATACTGTCAATAAGAGATGAGACTTCCTCGCCGTTTTTTGGATAAATACTGTATGTCGTTACTGTAACCTTCTTAACTCCTATTCCGGCGTTTATTGCCATCTCAACAAAGCATACTGCAAACACAGCTACATTTACTACCTTCTGATTAATAAGCTTCAGATTATAAACAAGCATTATAGCTACAAATATAAGACATACAACAACGCTTGATACCAGCGCCTTTTCCGACTGATCCCTGTATGAAATAAGTGCAATAACAAAGGTCATTGCTGAAAGGGCAATAACGTCAAAAATATTTTTTTCTTCCTTGAGAACAGTAAATGCCCTGTAACCCGATGCAAGGAGAATAAATGACAAAAGGAATGAAAAACGATAAGGCAGCATGTTGGTAAAATGAAAACCATGCCACATATAGTTAAGTACATTCATGTTACAGCTTACTATAATAAACGCAAGATATACTGCTGTAATAATTTTTTCCCGGATTTTGATTTTTGAAGAACGCAGATAAACGCCCAGCAGGATAACCGCAAACATTCCGCAGTAGAAATTAGGGAGTCCTTCCTTGGCTGTCGGTTCATGGAATCCTATCACAGCCGATATCATCTTAAGCCATGGCTCATAGAATGTAACATTCTGAGGGAACTGATTGTTTGCGCTGTTTGTAAGCATTAGTCCTAAAAATGCCGGAAGCAGTATAACCGCACCCATACCTATCCCTATCAGGGTCGCACCGGCAATCTGTCCTAAACGTTTAAAGGAATTCTTAAAGCCTTTCCAGTCGGCAATAACAAGCGCCGCAAAAACCATTACTGTAAAAATACAGGTAAAAAGTCCAATATAGAAGCTTGTCATGAGCGACAGGGCAAGCGCTATAGCATAAAGCTTGAATCTGCCCTCTTTATAAAGCTTTACCGTTCCCAGTACAACAAGCGGAAGGAGCGCAAAGGTGTCCATCCAGATTATATTCCAGTAATAGCCCATGACAAAGTCACAGAGGGCATAGCAAAGTGCAAAAGCTGTTATTGAAAAGTCGTTTTTATTGAAAACATGCTTGAGAAATACTGCGAAAAACAGTCCTGCACAGCCAATTTTAATTGTGAGAAACAGTGTAAGAGCGTCCCTTGAATATTCAAGCGGAAAAAACACTGCCAGGAAATTCAGCGGACTTGCTGCGTAATAGGACATAAGCGAAATGAAATTCGTTCCAAGTCCTGTATCCCATGAGTAAAGCAGCGACGAAAAATTCTGGAGCTTTTCGTGCTCTATCCTGAAAAATGGGTAATACTGATGCCAGAGGTCCGTTACAAGTATCTGGTTATCCCCAAACGGATGCACCTTGTTTTGCGCAAAGAAAAACCACATTATCAAAACAGGAAGCAAAAACGAAAGGATCAGGAATATTCTCGTTTCGCCTTTTTTGTTAAACAGTATAAGATTTTTTCTGACACCCTTATTTCCAGATCTGGGTATCGCCAGTCTCTTTTCTTTCTTCATGTTCTGTTCCCTCTCAGTCAATTGCATTTATAAATATTACAGTAAAAAGGAAAAATGCCGTAATTGCAAGGGCAATATAATCCGCAGCGCCGCTTTTTAACTGCTTCATTCTTGTCCTGCCCTCACCGCCCCGGTAACAGCGGCATTCCATAGCAGTTGCAAGCTCTCCTGCACGTCTTACGGCAGAAACAAAAAGCGGTATAATTATAGGGATTACAGCCTTTACCTTATCCTTTAGCTTTCCGCCCTCAAAGTCAGCGCCTCTCGCCTTCTGGGCAGAGGTTATCTTGTCCGTTTCGTCAATAAGCGTCGGAATGAAGCGAAGAGCTATTGTCATCATCATCGCAAGCTCACTTACCGGCAGCTTAAACCTTTTAAGCGGACTTAAAAGTCTTTCAATTGCGTCCGTAAGCTCCACAGGCGAGGTCGTGTATGTCAAAAGCGACGAGCCGAATATAAGAAGTACTATTCTGACCGCCATGAATATAGTGGTTTTCAGCGATTCATCAGTAACCGAAATAAATCCCAGTTCAAAAAGCGGTACGCCTGAGCTTATCATAAAAAGATTCAGTATCGCAGTTACTGCCAGTATAGGCAAAATCGGCTTTAAGCTCTTAGCTATCAGCTTAAACGGAATTGAAGAGCATAAGAACGCCATAGCTGTAAAAACAAAACCGACTTCAAGTGATATGGCGTCGTTTCCGGTAAACAGCATTATAATAAAAAGCATTGTAATAATAAGCTTAAAGCGGGCGTCCATTCTGTGAACAACACTGTTTCCAGGAAAATACTGCCCTAATGTAATATCCTTTATCATTTTACAGCTTTCCTCCGCCCTTTAAATATTCAAGTATTTTTTCCTTTGCATATTTTACCGTATACACATTGTTTTCAATATTTAAACCACGACTCTTCAGAATGTTGAAAACTCTCGTGATTTGCGGAACGGAAAGCCCGATTTTCTCAATTTCCTCTGCCTTTTTGAAAACCTCGGACGGAGTATCAAAACAGAACACTTCTGCTCTGTTCATTACAAGAATCCTTGAGGCAAATCTTGCAACATCCTCCATACTGTGTGAAACAAGCAGAATTGTACAACCCATAGTTTTATGGTATTCCTTTATCTGCTCCAGAATCAGTTCTCTGCCTTTCGGGTCAAGTCCCGCCGTCGGCTCATCAAGTATCAGCACTTCCGGTTCCATTGCCATAACTCCGGCAATTGCAACACGTCTTTTTTCACCGCCAGAAAGCTCAAACGGAGATTTATCAAGCATCTGCGCAGTTATTCCGACCTTTTCAGCGGTAGAACGCACTCTTCTGTCAATCTCGTGCTCGCTCAGCTGCATGTTTTTAGGACCAAAGGCAATATCCTTATAAACAGTTTCCTCAAATATCTGATATTCCGGATACTGAAAAACCAGTCCCACTCTGAATCTTACCTGACGGATCTGCGATTTGTTTTCCCATATATCTCGCCCGTCAAGGTATATTTTCCCCGAAGTCGGTTTCAGAAGTCCGTTGAAATGCTGGATAAGCGTAGACTTTCCAGAACCGGTATGACCGATAATCCCGACAAATTCTCCCTTGTTAATTTCAAGATTTATGTTTCTGACTGCCGTTTTTTCAAACGGTGTACCCTCACTGTAAACATAGCTTAAATTTTCGGTTTTCAGTATTGCCAAATTAAAGTTCCTCCGAATTACTGTGCCAGCAGCTTAAAAAGTGCATCAGCACACTGCTCCTCTGTTATTATACGGCTGTCAAGCTCAATACCGCTTCGTTTCAGCTCATATACAAGCTCTGTAACCTGCGGCACATCAAGCCCGACAGATTTCATAAGTCCGACCTGAGAAAATACATTTTCCGGCGTATCATCCAGTAGAATTCTGCCATTGTCCATGACAATAACACGTCTGCACTGCGCCGCCTCTTCCATATAATGTGTTATCATTATTATGGTAATGCCGTACTCGCTGTTTAAACGCTTGACCGTTTCCATAATTTCTTTTCTTCCAACAGGGTCAAGCATAGCTGTAGGCTCGTCCATAACAATGCATTTGGGACGCATTGCTATTATTCCTGCAATTGCTATTCTCTGCTTCTGTCCGCCTGAAAGCTGGTGAGGAGAATGTCGTCTGTATTCATACATGTCAACAGCCTTTAATGCCTCATCAACACGTTTTCGTATTTCAGCAGGCTCAACTCCCAGATTTTCAAGAGCAAACGCAACATCCTCCTCAACTATAGAAGCAACAAGCTGATTGTCCGGATTCTGAAAAACCATTCCGACACGCTGCCTCACATCAAAGGTTTTAGACTCATCGGCAGTGTCTATGCCGTCCACATATACCGCTCCGCCAGAAGGCAGAAGAATAGCGTTTAAATGCTTTGCCAGAGTAGACTTTCCGCAGCCGTTATGCCCCAGAACCGCAGTAAGCTCCCCCTCTTTAAAGCTTACATCAAGATCCTCCAAAACCAGTTCTTCACTGTCGCTGTACCTGAATTTCAGCTTTTCTGTTCGTGCGAAAGCTTCCATATCTATCCTTTCTGCCATATAGCCGTTGAACCGCATGGCAGACAAAGTCCGCTTTTTTCAACAGGCAGTCCGATTTCGTCAAAGCTTACATTTCCTCCGTACTGCGGACAAATCGTTTCGCCCAGAATATATCCCATAACAGACGGAGAAAGTCCTGTCGTATAGCTGTTTATAAGGAAAAACAGCGGATCATCACTTAAAACACCGCTGCAAAGCTTTACAAGGTCATAAACGCAGTCTTCAAGCTTCCAGACCTCTCCGCCCGGACCTCTTCCATAGCTCGGCGGATCCATAATAACAGCGTCATACTTTCTTTCACGTCTTATCTCTCTTGCAATAAACTTTTCGCAGTCATCGACAATCCAGCGTATCGGCTTGTCAGTAAGTCCTGAAAGCGCAGCGTTTTCCCTTGCCCAGTTAACCATACCCTTTGAAGCGTCCACATGGCAGACACTTGCTCCGGCAGCAGCACACGCAAGAGTTGCACCACCTGTATATGCAAAAAGGTTAAGTACATTTACAGGACGACCGGCATTTCTTATCTTCCCGGACATAAAATCCCAGTTGACTGCCTGTTCCGGAAACAGTCCGGTATGCTTGAAACCGGTCGGCTTTATATTGAATTTAAGCTCTCCGTAAGACATTTCCCACGACTCCGGCGGTCTTTTTTTAAAGCTCCAGCTTCCGCCGCCGGATGAGGATCTGTGATAATGTCCCTGAGCATTTTCCCATGCTGAGGATTTTTTCGGAGTTTTCCAGATTATCTGCGGATCCGGACGGATAAGAAGTATCCCGTTCCACGACTCAAGCTTCTCCTGAGTTGTTGTATCAATTATTCTGTATTCCTTCCAGTTGTCTGCAATACGCATATACTGTTATTCCTTTACAATTTTATTTTTTCCATGGACGAACCTTTCCAAGCCATCCTTTTTCTTTCCAGTACTTAGCGTCATTCTGAAAAAAACCTTTTTTATGAACGCTTCTCATAACATAAAAAAGACCTTTTGCCTTAAAATTCAGCTTTACATTTCCGTACCGTTTCTTTACCTGACATGCAATCTTGTCAAGCTGCTTATCAATTTTTGCTCTTTTCTCCTGCTTTACTCCGTCCCATTCTACTGCTGCAACGGCTGCGCCATATGTATAGATCCTTCCAACTCCCCAGAAAAGCATGCTGTCCTTTATATCCTTGTTAGCGGACTTCATGCCTGCGCCGGCAGCAGTTGAAAGAATGATCCCCTGCTTTGAAAACATCTTTTCCTCAGGACGGTGTACCATCCAGCGCCAGCCGTAATGATCCAGAAAAGCTTTCATCTGACCAGTGCAGTGATAAACATAAACTGGAGTAGTGAATATCAGGACGTCTGCGCTGTCAATAGCCTCTGTTATCGGCTTCAGCTTTTCATAATGCGGACAAAGCGTTTCACTTTTCGCAATGCAGTTTATGCAGCCGCAGCAGAATTCTCCGAAGTCACAAGGCAGAAATATTTCCGTAACCTCGCCTGAAAGCTTTTCAGCAATAATTCTTCCCATGTTATAGGTTGAACCTTTATGATTCTGCCCGTTTATAACGGTTATTTTCATAATGCTGTGCGCTCCCTGATTTTATCAGCAATGTCAACTGCAAACCTGTTTATCTGGCTGAAATCTCTTCCCTCCAGCATAACTCTGATGAGAGGTTCTGTTCCGCTTTCTCTTACAAGTATTCTTCCGCTGTCGCCCAGCTCAGATTCATACTGTTCAATAAGATCGGTAATCTGACTGTCGTTCTTCCAGACCTCCCTGCTGCGTGGACTGATCTTCACATTTATCATAACCTGTGGAAAATGCTCCATAACTGCCGCAAGCTCAGACATTTTCATTCCCGATTCCGCCAGTATCTCAAGAACCTTAGCTCCTGAAAGCTGACCGTCGCCTGTATTTGCCTCATCAAGGAAAATTATATGTCCGCTCTGCTCTCCGCCTAAATTATATCCGCCCTCCAGCATCTTTTCAAGGACATACCTGTCGCCCACCTTTGTGGTAAGCATTTTTATATTATTATCCTTTGCAAAATAACTGAATCCAAGATTGCTCATAACAGTTACAACTGCCGTATCCTTTTTAAGCTTTCCCTTTTCCTTGTACGCCTTTGCGCAGATCGCAATAAGTTTATCTCCGTCAACCAGTTCTCCCTTTTCGTCAACTGCAAGGCATCTGTCCGCATCACCGTCAAAGGCAAGACCTGCATGACATTTTTTATCTATAACAAACTGCATAAGATTGTTAATATGCGTTGAACCGCAGTTTTCATTTATATTAATTCCGTTTGGTGAAGCGTTAATTACATAAACGCTTGCGCCAAGTCCCTCAAAAAGTCTTTTTGCAGTAGCTGACGCACTTCCGTTTGCACAGTCAAGAGCAATTCTCAGACCAGTCAGATTTCCCTTGATACATTTCATGATATATCTGATGTAATCAGTCTGAGCGTCACGATAATATGTAATTCTTCCGACATTTTCATCTGATACAAGCTTCATCTCCTGCGGCTTATCAAGAATAAGCTCCTCTATCTCCTCTTCAATATCATCAGAAAGCTTATAGCCTGTTGAAGAAAAAAGCTTAATGCCGTTAAATTCAAAGCTGTTGTGTGATGCCGAGATCATAACACCGGCATCAGCCTTTTTCTGCTGTACGAGCGCTGCGACAGCCGGCGTAGGAACAACGCCCAGTATCTGAACATTAGCTCCGACAGAGCATATTCCGGCAGCAAGAGCTGATTCAAGTACATCTGAGGAAATTCTTGTATCCTTTCCTATAAAAATAGTCGGCTTGTGCTTTGTTCTTTTTGTAAGAACGATTGCCGCTGCCCTTCCTATATTCATTGCCATTTCGCAGGTAAGCTCAGTTATTGCAACGCCTCTTGCGCCGTCAGTTCCGAATAGTCTTCCCATTGTCAAATATCTCCTTTTATTATGTTACAGTGCTGCACAAATGCAGCGCTGCCTTTATAAAGTTAACTGCCCGTTATCCGGGTCATCATTTCTGGTAAATCCAAGATGTGCATAAGCCAGATTAGTCGCAACTCTTCCTCTCGGAGTCCTTGCAAGAAATCCGAGCTGCATAAGAAACGGCTCACACACATCCTCAAGCGTCACAGCTTCCTCGCCGATTGCCGAAGCAAGTGTTTCAAGACCGGCAGGTCCGCCGTTATAACCTTTGATAAGCATGGTAAGCATTCTTTTGTCAAGACTGTCAAGTCCAAGCGAATCAATTTCAAGCCTGTTAAGCGCAATTGACGCAATATCAGCGGTTATTTCTCCATCGCCCATGACCTCCGCAAAATCACGCACTCTTCTTAAAAGTCTGTTAGCAATTCTCGGTGTGCCTCTTGAACGCTTTGCAATTTCAAGAGCGCCGTCGCAGGTACATGGTATACCAAGAATCGTACTGCTTCGCCTTATAATATCGCTCAGCTGTTCATGATTATAAAGTTCCAGACGCTGGACGATGCCGAAACGGTCACGCAGCGGCGATGTAAGCTGTCCTGCTCTTGTAGTTGCGCCTACGAGCGTAAACTTCTCCAGATCAACTCTTATAGAACGTGCCGACGGCCCTTTTCCTATTACTATATCAAGTGCATTGTCCTCAAGCGCCGGATAAAGAATTTCCTCAATAGATCTTGAAAGTCTGTGTATTTCATCAATAAACAGAACGTCATTTGCCGAAAGGTTCGTAAGCAGCGCTGCAAGGTCACCGGGCTTCTCGATCGCCGGCCCTGTTGTTATTCTGAGATTCGCACCCATTTCATGCGCAAGTATCCCGGCAAGCGTTGTTTTTCCAAGTCCCGGAGGACCGTATAGCAGAACATGATCTAGCGGTTCTCCACGTCGCTTTGCCGCCTCAATGTATATAGCAAGATTCTCCTTAACTTTATCCTGCCCTATGTATTCCTGGAGTGTCTGAGGGCGGAGAGTCAGCTCCGTTTCGGTATCAGCCTCAGTATATTCCGGCGCAACTGCCCTACTCTCAAACTCCATATCTCCTGTTTCTATCAATTTTATCTCCCGTTATTTCATCTGACTGCCAATGATTTTAAGCGCACGTTTTATTATTTCTCCGGATTCAAGTGAGCTGTCAATTTTTGAAACTGCTCCTGCTGCTTCTGCCTGAGTATATCCCAGAACCATAAGAGCAGACATTGCTTCTGAAACATTGTCCCCCGAAACCGTTTCCGGTACTTTAAAGCCGTCAGCAAGCTCTTTGGATGTAGCTTCCTTTGCGATCTTGTCTTTCAGCTCCAGTACAATTCTCTGCGCAAGCTTTGGGCCAACACCCTTTGTTTTCGTAAAAACCTTGCTGTCACCTGATGCAACTGTGAGTGCAAATCTCTGAGAATCTATGTCTGAAAGTATTGCAAGCGCTGCCTTCGGCCCAACTCCGGAAACTGTTATAAGCATTTTGAAGCAGTTAAGCTCCTGCTTTGTATAAAAACCAAAAAGCTCAATATTATCCTCTCTCACATAAAGGTATGTATAAAGACTCGCTTCGCTCCCGGACGAGCCAAGCTGTGAGGAAGTTGAGCATGTGGTACGGCAGGCATATCCGACTCCCGCACACTCAATAACAGCCAGCATAGGCTCTTTATGTATAAGCTTTCCTTTTAAACTGTATATCATCTGTTTTATCTCCGTAATGTAATTTTAGCGCCCTTGCAGCAGTGACCATGACATATTGCAAGCGCAAGAGCATCTGCTGCATCATCCGGCTTCGGGATCTGTTCCAGCTTTAAGATACGCCTTGTCATATCCATAACCTGTTTCTTTTCAGCTTTTCCGTAGCCTACGACTGCCTGCTTTACCTGAAGCGGAGTATACTCAAATACCGGCACACTATGTCTTACCGCCGAAAGCACTATAACGCCTCTTGCCTGTGCAACGTCAATGCC
>CAKSJL010000042.1 GCA_934463345.1 uncultured Oscillospiraceae bacterium
GTTCAGACTTAAATGTGCTGAACATGGCAATATTGCTGAAATGAGTGTTACGACAAGTATACCTCTCAAAGCTTCACAGAGGGAAAAGTTGCTTAAAAAGCTTGAAGAAAAATCAGGCAAAAAGGTAAAGCTAACAGAAAAGACAGATCCGTCTATACTGGGAGGTATTATTGTTGAATATGGCAATACCCGTATAGATGACAGTATAAAAGGAAAACTTGAGGCTGTTGCAATACAGCTGAAACAATAAGATTAAAGAAGGTGTATGAATGAATTTACGCCCGGATGAAATAACAGACATAATCAAGGAGCAGATAAAGAATTTCAGCTCTAAAATAGAACTTCAGGACATCGGAACAGTTGTAACGGTCGGAGACGGTATTGCAACGATCCATGGTCTTGAAAAATGTATGTCCGGTGAATTGCTTGAATTTGAGGGCGGAGTTTACGGCATGGCGCTTAACCTTGAACAGGATTTTGTAGGTGCGGTTATGCTGGGTTCAGACTCTGAAATCAAAGAAGGTGATTCAGTAAAGAGAACAAACAGAATCGTTTCCGTACCTGTTGGTGAGGAAATGCTGGGACGTGTTGTAAATGCGCTCGGACAGCCGATTGACGGAAAGGGACAGATTCTGACAGATAAAACTGAGCCGATCGAAAAGATTGCGCCGGGAATTATTACAAGAAAATCCGTTCACAAGCCGCTTCAGACCGGTATCAAGGCTATTGACTCCATGATTCCGATCGGAAGAGGACAGAGAGAGCTTATAATTGGCGACAGACAGACAGGTAAGACAGCGATCGCTCTTGATACTATAATCAACCAGAAAGATCAGGATGTTATCTGTATCTATGTGGCAATTGGTCAGAAACGTTCAACTGTTGCAAATGTTGTTGAGACACTTGAAAAGGCTGGGGCAATGAGATATACTGTTGTAGTTTCGGCTACGGCTTCTGAGCTTGCGCCGCTTCAGTATATTGCGCCTTATTCAGGATGTGCTATAGGCGAATACTTCCTGAATCAGGGCAAGGATGTGCTTTGTGTATATGATGACCTTTCAAAGCATGCTGTTGCTTACAGAACGCTTTCACTGCTGCTTAAACGTCCGCCGGGACGTGAGGCTTACCCTGGAGATGTATTCTATCTCCATTCAAGACTGCTTGAAAGAGCCTGCAGCCTTAACGAAAATTATGGAGGCGGAAGCTTGACGGCTCTGCCGATAATTGAAACACAGGCAGGAGATGTTTCAGCATATATACCGACAAATGTAATTTCAATTACAGACGGTCAGATATTCCTTGAAACAGATCTGTTTAATTCAGGTATCAGACCGGCGGTTAACCCTGGTATTTCTGTATCACGAGTAGGAAGCGCTGCACAAATTAAGGCTATGAAAAAGGTTTCATCGTCCCTTAAGCTGACCTATTCACAGTATCGTGAACTTCAGTCATTCTCACAGTTCGGTTCTGATCTTGACGCAGATACGAAAGAAAGACTTGCAAAGGGCGAAAGAGTTGTTGAGGTGCTCAAGCAGGACAGAAACTCTCCTCTTACAGTTGAACATCAGGTAATAATAATTTATGCTGTTGTAAACAATTTCCTGAAAGATGTTCCGGTAAAGCTTATCGGTGAATATCAGGATGAACTTTTCGAGCATATTGACAATTCGTTCCCTGATATTATAAGCTCGATTGCAAAGACACATGATCTTACTGCTGACAATGAAAAAGCTCTCAAGGATGTTCTGACAGACTTTACAGCAAAATTTGTGTCAGAAAGATCATAAACGGCGAAAGGTGAATTGAATTTATGGCTTCATCAAATATGAAAGACATCAAACGCCGTATCAAGAGCGTCGAAAGTACGAGACAGATTACAAAGGCAATGGAGCTTGTGGCTTCCTCAAAGCTCAGAAAGGCCAAGGAAAAGGCGGACAGCTCAAAGCCGTTTTTCAATACGCTTTATGAAACAATGAGAGAAATTGTTTCATCTGACAATACCTTTGATTCGATTTACACAAGAAATCGTCTCAATAATGTCACACTTATAGTTGTTATCGGCGGTGACAGGGGGCTGGCAGGAGGATTTAATGCCAATGTCTTAAAGCTTGCGCAGCAGAGATGCGATGAGCTGAAAGGAAAAAGCGAGGTTGTTGTCCTGCCTGTCGGAAGAAAGGCTGTTGAATACTTTGAAAAGCGTGATTTCAAAATAATGACACGATATGAAAATATCGCTGAAAATCTTACTATCTACGGCGCACTGAGCATTGCTGATAAAATTATTGATGTCTATAACAAGGATAAAATCGGCAGAGTCGAGCTGTTTTATACTGACTGCGTTTCACCGCTGCTTCAGGAAGCCAGAAGAATGCCGCTGATACCGCTTGATATTGAGCCGGAAAAGGAATACAAGGGACTGACAGATTATGATCCGTCACCGGAAGAAGTTTTTGACGCACTTATGCCTAAATATATGGCAGGCGTGCTGTTCGGTGCAATTATTGATTCCTTTGCGGCGGAACAGGCTGCAAGACGTACAGCAATGGAAAATGCTACTGATAATGCAAATGAAATGATAAGCGATCTTTCGCTTATGTATAACAGAGCACGTCAGGCAGCTATTACACAGGAAATTACCGAGATAGTAAGCGGTGCAAGCGCACAGAACTGAGTGCTAATATGCGGTTAAAACGCTTTATATACGGAGGAAAATATGCAGAATATCGGAAAAATCGTACAGATTATCGGTGCGGTAGTAGATATACGCTTTGATAAGGATTGTCTTCCGAATCTTTTAAATGCCATTGAGGTTGACAATCACGGAAAAAAGCTTATTTTGGAGGTTGCTCAGCATATAGGCGATGATATAGTACGCTGTATTGCCATGAGCAGTACCGATGGTCTTGTAAGAGGCATGGACGCCGTTGATACGGGTTCGCCGATCAAGGTGCCTGTCGGTAAGGAAACACTTGGAAGAATTTTTAATCTTCTGGGTGAACCGGTTGACGAGGGAAAACCGGTTGAAACAAAGGAAAAGTGGAGTATACACAGAGAAGCGCCAAGCTACGAGGAGCAGACTGCTTCAAACGAGGTGCTTGAAACAGGAATAAAGGTTATCGACCTTATCGCTCCGTACCTAAAGGGCGGTAAAATTGGTCTTTTCGGCGGCGCCGGAGTAGGAAAAACAGTTCTTATTCAGGAGCTTATAAATAATGTTGCAAACCAGCATGGCGGTATTTCAGTATTTACCGGTGTTGGTGAGCGTACAAGAGAGGGAAATGACCTTTATAATGAAATGAAGGAGAGCGGAGTTATTGACAAGACTGTTCTGGTTTACGGTCAGATGAACGAGCCGCCGGGCGCAAGAATGAGAGTTGGTCTTTCAGGTCTTACGATGGCTGAATATTTCCGTGACGTTGAGGGACAGGACGTTCTTCTCTTTATTGATAACATTTTCAGATTTACTCAGGCAGGTTCTGAGGTTTCAGCTCTGCTTGGACGTATGCCGTCTGCGGTTGGATATCAGCCGACGCTTGCAACTGAGATGGGTGCTTTGCAGGAGAGAATCACTTCAACAAGCAAAGGCTCTATCACTTCTGTTCAGGCTGTTTACGTTCCTGCCGATGACCTTACAGACCCTGCGCCGGCAACAACGTTTGCTCACCTTGACGCAACAACAGTTCTTTCAAGAAATATTGCTTCACTGGGTATTTATCCGGCTGTTGACCCTCTTGAAAGTAACTCAAGAATACTTTCTCCTGAGATTGTCGGACATGAGCACTATGAAGTTGCAAGAAACGTTCAGACAATTCTTCAGAGATATACTGAGCTTCAGGATATTATTGCTATTATGGGTATGGATGAGCTTTCTGATGAGGACAAGCTGACTGTTAACAGAGCAAGAAAAATCCAGAGATTCCTTTCACAGCCGTTTACTGTTGCTGAACAGTTTACAGGTATGAAGGGTAAATATGTTCCGATAAAGGAAACAATCAGAGGCTTTAAGGAAATCATTGAGGGCAAGCATGATGATCTGCCGGAATCAGCGTTCCTGTTCGTAGGAACAATTGATGAAGCAGTTGAAAAGGCTAAAAAGGGTGAAGTCTGATGAAACTATTCACACTAAAGATAATCACTCCTGAAAAGGTGTTTTTTGACGGTGAAACAGAACAGATTATAGTCAGAACTACCGAGGGCGATATAGGTGTGCTTGCAGGTCATGAAAATTATGTTGCCAATCTTCCGGCAGGTCCTTTTAAGGTTAAGTCTGATGGCAAATTCAGAATAGCTGCAATTTCCGGAGGAGTTCTTAAGGTTTCCAAAGAATCCACTACGATCCTTGCAATGGCGGCAGAGTGGGCAGAGGAAATAGATCTTGACTGGGCTAAGCGTTCACAGAAAGACGCAGAAAAACGCCTTAAAGAGAACAAAAGTGATTATGAGCTGAGACGTGCTGAGCTGAAGCTTAAGCGTGCGCTTAACAGAATAAATATTTCTCAGATGAAATAAAATTGAGGACGTCTTTATTGGACGTCCTCTGTTAAATTATGGAGGAATTTATGGAAAAGGTAATTGAATATGAAAGAAGTCCGTTTTATTATGAAACAGACCGTATGAATGTTATTCATCACTCCAATTATATAAGGTGGTTTGAAGAAGCAAGAATATATTTTATGGAACAAGTAGGATATTCATATGCTAAAATGGAATCAGAAGGAATAATGATGCCTGTTCTGTCAGCACAGTGTGAGTACAAAAATTCTGTTAAATTCGGAGATACGGTCATAATAAAGGTGGCGATTACAGAATTTAACGGTTTTAAAATGGCAATACAGTATCTGGTAACTAACAAGGTAACAGGGGAGCTAAGAGCAAAGGGAAGCACCTCGCACTGTTTTACGGACATGTCCATGAAACCAGTCAGAATAAAGAAAACATTTCCGGAGCTTTATGAGCTTTATAGTAAATATTCCGGAGAAAAACTTTTTAGATAAATAGAATTATGCAATGTATTCAGATTCTTTCTAAATCTATTTGTGCAAAACGTCCTTTGAAAAAAATTATATATTATGATATAATTATGTATAAGGAGAAATTATACTATTGTGCAGATGGGGGTACATTGTTAATATGAGTTTTGAAATTGGTGAATATGTAGTTTATGATTCTGGGGAAATATGCAGAATTGATGAAATGGTTCAGCGTTGTTTTGATGGCATTGAGGTAAAAGATTATTATAAGCTTGTTCCAGTTTATTTAAAAGGTTCAACATTCTATATTCCTGCTGATGATTATGAGGGGAGGGTCAGAAGTCTGCTTTCAAAAGAAGAAATATACGCGCTGATTGATGAAATGCCAGATGTACAAACAAAATGGTATGATGATAAAAACCAGAGAAAAAATAAGTTTTTGGATGTTCTTCATGGCGATAATTATCATGAGCTTATATCAATGATAAGATCTATTTATATTCAGAAAGAAGAACAAAATCGTAAAGGAAAAAAGCTTAATTCATATGATGAAAGAGCGATGCTGGAGGCTGAAAAAATGATAAATCATGAATTTGCGTTTGTACTTGGCATTAATGAAAAGGATGTTGAAGGCTTTATAAAATCTCGCATTATACAAAAAAATAAATAACAATAAGTATTTTTGTGAATAAAAAACCTGTTTCTAAATAATAAAAAGAAACAGGTTTTTATATTTATCCAGCTTTTTTAAGTTTCCTGTCCAGATTTATTCTTCCATAAGAGAGCGAGCTGCGTTTTATGATAGCCGACAGAGTTTTTACAGAGTAAACAGCTGTTATTATAAAGACAGGAGTAAAGTTTACAAGATATCGTGATCTTGTTTCCCAGATTGCAAAGAAGAAATAAACTCCGCAGATAATTATTTTCAGTATCAGCTCACATCCTTGCTTTTTGGAAACTGCTCCGTCAATGAACGAAAAGAGAATCATAAACAAAAGCAGGAACTGATAAACAGAACAGTATATTTTAAATGCGCCGCTTTTGGAAACAATATACCTGAATATATTCATGTCAGTTTTACTGTTTTCAATGCTTCGCTTCATATAATATCCGATAAAATAAGTTCCGTCTCCCCATGTCCATGAGATTTTTTTAGCAAAATGCTTTACAAGACCAGTAAATCCATAGTCGGAAATTCTTTTTTTAATTTCTGCAATATTGGCTTCTTTTTTAGTTTCGTATGTCGGATGACTGTTTGTGAGCCAGAAATCATCAAGGTAGAAACCGCCTCTGTCATGCAGTCCCATCATGATCCAGTGTTCAGGAGGAAACTGTGCAACCTCCGCTTCAGCCTGGCTGGCAATATCAAATGAATCTATAAACGCAGTGCAGGCAGCCGACGAAGCAATAAGACCTGCAAGCAGGATACAAAGCACCTTACAGTAATTTTTAATGCGTTCTTTGTTGCATGTTACAATGAGATACAATATATACACAGGAATTAGGATAATAACATTTCCTTTCATCTTGTATCCGGCAATCAGAAGAAGTGAGCTTGCAGAAAGCTGCAAAATTTTTGTCCTTAATTTCGGGCTGTCGAGAGCTGCCAGGAAAAAGTATATTGAACCCATTGAAAACGGCATACTCATCGGATCTGTGTAAAAAAACGGTGTATAAGTATAAAAAACTGAAAATCCGGCACCGATAATTGCACAGAAAAGGGGAGTGAACTTATCCTTGAATATTTTGCCGGCAATAAGATACATAAAGATGTAGGAGATGTTTAGCCCTATTGCGTTCAGTATCATGGGAACTATTAGCGGCATTGAGCCAAAAATGTGATTGCATGCTGAATAAACAAGTGAAAGAACAATGAGAAGTGCATGATTGTTGGGGTATCTTGCAAAATAATTTATATGTATCAGCGGAAGGTCATGTGGAAGATCAGTTTTGTTCCAGGATTGACAAAAATTTTTAGCTGCGCCGTTGACATAACTTAAATCTGAAACGGGTTCAAATTTAAGCGCAAAAACTGAAAGAATCTGTAGTATAAAAACTCCCAGTGCAATCAGCATAAATATTTTGTTTATTTTCTTTTGTGAAAGCCTTATAGTTTTTCTTCTGAGATAATCATAAAGCTTTATCATTCCGAATGTGAAGAGTGTACCAAGGATAAGTATTGCTGTTATTCCGACTGACGGATATTTTACATAACCTCTTGCAATTACTGAGAGTATTGATAATCCGAACAGTACCGCAAAGCCTCCCTGTACAAATCTGCTGGCTTTTATCATAAAGGTCTCCTTGAATTTTGTATTATCTGTATATTTTCACCATATTGGTATATAGAACAAAATTCGCTTTTGTCCTACATTTAATTATAAATCAGCGGATATAATTTGTAAATTGACAAACTGTAAAATAAAACATGCAGTTTTTATTGTTGTTCTGTGTATTATAACAACTAATACACTGAAAAGCAGTTTTATTAAGGCAGCACCGCACAAAGATTGTACGGTGTTGCCTTAAGTATAAGAACCTGTATGCACTTCTGATAAGGGTAGGTTTTAAGTAATAATAAATTGAAATTTATCTGCCAGTGTGATATAATCATATCAGGAAAATAATTTATTGGCGGATAGATTCAGAGCATATAAATTTATTGCTTCGGAGGATAACATATGAAACTTAAAAAGCTTATTATAATATTTACAGCAGCATTGCTTTGTATTTCTAATATTTCAGAAATCTCAGCTGAAAATATGCAGGCAACTGTTTCTGAGGAAACGATTAGCTTTTATGAACAGTGGAAAAATAAATATCTGATTGAAAATCCATATACTGACGAGAAACAGTATTATGTACAGTACAGTGAGGAATCCTATGATGAAGCTCAGGAGGAAGTTGCTGTAACTTTTTCAGAATACTCAACAGGACTTCTTCCGGATTTTATTGTCAAAGACAAAACAACAGGAAAATTTGTTCCAGCCAGTGAAAATTATCTTGAAAGTGAAAATGACGGCAATTACTATTATAACAGCTGCCGTACTCCATGGAGGATGGGTATGGATTATCTTTATGGTAAAAATGACAATGCACTTTCATTTGCCAAAACCATAAATTCATTTATAATCAGATCTGCGAACAGTAATCCTGAAAACATCAAAGCAGGATATAAACCAGATGGCACAGCTGTTGAGGATTACAATGATCTCTGTTTTACAGCACCGTTTCTTATATCTGCATCTTGCGCAGGGGACATGAACAGCGATAATATGCTGAACGTTTTTGATCTCTGTCTTATGCAAAGAATTCTGACGGGACATATAAAGTAATAACAAAAAACGTGTCTTAAAGCGATTGTTTACGAAGATTTATGTACAATATTCATCAAACAGAGAATTATTATGCGAAAAGCTTCAAAAATCCTCCGGTTTATTTGACATTTATGACGAAAAGTGTTATAATACATTTATTATTCAGTTTCTGATATTTTATGACATATAGTTAATTTAATTTATTCTTTGTGTCATTTCAACACTTTTCAACATGCATTTTTGTTGAAATATTGGAAAAAGTCAGAAACAGATGATTTTCTGTAAAATTAACTTGCAAAAATGCATTATTACTGGTATTATAATATATGTATAGATAGAGAAATGTGCAGAATGGAGGAAACAGAGCGCTATGAGCAATTTTGATATCGGGTTCAGTGTGAACTATTCCGATGAGGAAAAACCAAAAAAGCTTTCTTTTACTATGACGTTTAAGCTTAATGAGCATCCGTTGGGTCTGGGATTTTATGTTGTATATCCAAGCCTTACAAAAAGGGAACTGGTTTTCATTCCTAAATATAAGTTTGACAACTATGTAAAGCGGTTTGAAGAACTATCTGAAAGATTTTTCCTTTCACAGAAGGAAAAAGAGGATGAGGTTAAGCCTAAAAACAGACAGTATTATGTAAGCGAAGAAGATGCGACAGAAATCAGAGAGCTGAGATGTATAATTTCGCATTCACATGTTTTTCCGATCAAGGGCATGGAAACTTCGATAAGCCTTCCATATAAGTACATAACAATGCTTCAGGCAAAGGTTGAATATCTTACTTTTGTTCAGACAGATCAGAATGAATTTCTTATTATAAATCCGGAAGATGCGTGGATGTATTCGGGCGGAGCAAACAACTATGCATATTCTGACACAAAAGCTTTCTTTAACAGATCTAAGATCAGAAAAGCTATCTAATGCCGGCGTAAGCTGACTGAAAAATAATAACGATAGAAATCTCCGGAAAAGTCCGGGGATTTTTTATTTTTTCTATAAAAAAGACTGAAAATATATTGACAATTTGCTGAAATAATGTGATAATTATTATAGCATTATATATTATCGCTCCGCTTCGGAGCAGAATCATAAAGATTGGGGGAATTCTTTTGAAAAAGTTTTTGTCGCTTCTGTCCTGTGCCGTTTTAGCAGTTACGTCTGTCGGTGCAGTTACAGAAAAAAAGATTTCAGCTGAGCCGTACATTAATTACGCTGAAGCGCTTCAGAAATCGCTCTATTTCTATGAATGTCAGCAGGCAGGACCGCTTCCGGAATGGAACAGGGTTGAGTGGAGAGCAGACTCAACTATGGATGACTTTATTACCGGTGGATGGTATGATGCAGGTGACCATGTCAAATTCAATCTTCCGATGGCGTATTCAGCCTCAATGATAGCCTGGGGACTTTATCAGTACCCAAATGGAATCGAGAAATGCGGAGAGATGGAAAACTATGTGAACAATCTGACTTTTGTTCTTGATTACCTTGCAGCGTGCGATCTCGGAGATGAGGTTGTGTATCAGGTAGGAAACGGTCAGAAGGACCATACATGGTGGGGACCTGTTGAGCTTTATGATTACGCCATGAATGAAAATGGCGGCTATACTGGAAGACCGTATTATGCAGGTACAAAATGCTCAGCGGCTTTCGGAGAGATGGCTGCTGCTCTTGCGGCTGGTTACTGCGCTTTGCAGGGACGTTCTGACAAAACAGACTATTATCTTGAACATGCGGAAAATATTTTTAAAATTGCCGATGCAGCAAAGAGTGATGATGAATATCAGGACAGTGATGCAAGCGGATTTTACCGTTCATCCCATTTTTATGACGAGTTGTTCTGGGCTGCAAACTGGCTTTACAAAGCAACGGGCAACAAGACATATCTTGATAAGGCAACAAGTTATATTCCAAACCTTGGAAGAGAGCTTGGTTCTGATGAGCTGAAATATACCTGGTCAATGTGCTGGGATGACTGTATGCAGGGAGGAATGCTTCTTTATGCACAGAATACAGGAGATCCTACATATGTAAGCCGTGTAAAGAAACACCTTGACTATCTTGCAGATGGAACAAAAAAACTTGACGGCGGTCTTGCATACATTGATACATGGGGCTGTCTTAGATATGCAGCTGCTTCCGGCTTTGTTGCGGCTGTTGCATGTGACACTCTTGATCTTGGAAATACAGACAAGTACAAGGAATTTTATGAAACACAGGCAAATTACTGTCTTGGAGATAATCCACTTGATCAGAGCTTTGTTGTTGGATACGGAAATAATGCGCCGAGAAATGCACACCACAGAACAGCTCACTGCTCGTGGAACAATGAGCTTACAAATCCGGTAAACAACAGGCATATACTTTATGGCGCTCTTGTCGGCGGACCTGACGGAAGCGGAAACTATACAGATGACAGAGGAAATTTTATAAATAATGAGGTCGCCTGCGATTATAATGCTGGCTTTACGGGACTTCTGGCAAAGATGACTGAAAGCTATGGCGGAACGACTGACCCTGATTTCCCTGAACCAGAACAACGTGAAGCAGAATTCTTTGTTCAGGCGCAAATTAAGCAGTCCAGTGATACTGGTGTTTCACTGAGCCTTAAATTTACAAACCATACGGCATGGCCAGCAAGACGTGTTGACAATATGTCATACAGATATTATTTTGATGCTTCCGAGGTAATTGATGCCGGATACAAGGCAAGCGATATTACAGTTCGTATTGATCGTGACCAGGCAACTATGTATGGTGAGGATTGTGCGGCAGTATATTCTCCGGTAACACATTACAAGGATAATATTTACTATGTTGAAGTTTCTTATCCGAATGGATCAGCTATACTTCCGATTTCAGAGGGCAGACATCAGTGTGAAACTATGCTTTCACTTGTGTTCCCGGATTATAAAACCGGATGGGATGCTTCAAATGACTATTCAAATCAGGATATTCTTGATGCTGAAGATCCGGTTGTAACTGACAAGATAACAGTATATCAGGACGGAAAGCTGGTATACGGTGTAGAGCCGGATGGTACTGTCCCTGAAGAAACAACGCCGACAAAAGAAGATACAAAACCGCTTAAAGGTGATGTGAATCTTGATGGCGCAGTAACTGTTGCTGACCTTACAGCTCTGAACAAGTATCTTGTGAAGCTCGGAACAATAAATAAAAATGCGGCTGATAATGCTGATCTTAACGATGATGCAACGGTCAATGTCTTTGATTCTGTGTCACTGAGAGCGTTGCTGCTTAAATAAAAACTTAATTCCCGGAGTCAGGAATGGCTTCGGGTTTGTTTTTGGGTTGACATATTAAAATTATTGTGATATATTTATTTACAGGAAATATTTACATTACCGAGGCTTATATTTATGAAGTTTAAGTATTATTATGCAGATACTAATAAACCGTTCAGCTTTTACAGCGGTCTGCTTGAATATGTTTCAGCAAATCGTCAGGAAAGAATCAGAAAACTGTGCTTTGACAGAGATAAAATTATGTCGTTGTTTTCTGAACTTGTTATGCGCAGTGAAATATCTCAGTCGTGCAGTATCAGATTTAAGGAAATTAAATTTAGCTTTGGGCAGTACGGAAAACCGCATCTTCCATGTTTTGACAATTATCATTTTTCGCTGTCCAATGCCGGAAATCTTATTGTGTTTGTTCAGGACGGATATCCTGTCGGGATAGATGCAGAGCCTGTAAAAACAGCTGATATGGAAATAGCAGAGCATTATTTTACAGCTGATGAATATGAATATATAATTAAGAGCAACGACAGAAACAATGCGTTTTATGAAATCTGGACAGCTAAGGAAGCTTACCTTAAAATGCTGGGGTCTGGATTGTCAGTGTCTTTGGATTCTTTTATTACTTCGGCAACTAAATATCGATACTTGATATTGGCATAGCAAAGTTTAGTTTTATGCCTTTATCCTCGAAATATCGAAATGCAGATTTATCGATAAATTATTGCCGGAGTAATAGTGTGCTTTCAGAAAATATTCGTGAAAATCTGATGTCAGTGAAGCTTGGAGATTATTATGTCTCTGTATGTACTGAAAAAATGTGTTTGCAAAAGTTAGAAGCTGAAAAAACAGTTTGTCGGATTTACTAAAAAGGTAGCGAAAACCCACAGTAAAAAAGCTTCACAGATTGTAAAAGTCTGTGAAGCTTAATTTTTATTTTACTCTTGCTTCCTGTGCCGCTATCTGCGCTTTCAGCATGTCAATCTTTTCCTCAACCTTTTTATCATGCGTAAGTCCAAAAACAACCTGCATGTAGAACATTGATTCCTGCGGCGGAGCATTGTGTTCCATACAGTAGCATCCGAGGGAATATGCAGTATTTACAACAACCTCGTCCGGACCATTCTTGATTTCGTATTTGTTAAACGCAGCCAGAATATCCTCTCGTGACGGCTGTTCAATCGTTTTTCCGGTTATCGCTCTGATGTGCTGAAGCTCACCGCTTACAGCTGGGTTATTGGCATAAATAAGACTTTCATAGTAAAAAGCAACAGCACTGTCGTAATCCTTTTTCTCAATGCAGTAATAGCCGAGATTGGTATAGCATCTCGAAATGTGGTAAGGCGTCGTTGAGATTTTAAGCGTTTCACGAGTACACTCCAGAAGCTTTTCCGGTTCGTGGAGAACCTTATACGCTTCCGCAAGCTCAAACCTTGGCTCAACATTTACCGGGTTATACGCAATCGCCTTTTCAAGCTTTTCAACAGCCGCTTTCGGGTCACGCTTTTCTATAAGAAGGTAGCCGTATGCGGAAAAATACTGGCAAAAGTCAAACGGTGTTCTCTCGTATTTCTTCTCCGGCTTGTAAATGTTTACATAAATGTATTCGTCCAGTCTGTTTCTGAAAGAGAATCTCGCCGGTTCTGTATTTGGCGCAAAGAACTTGTCAGCTTTCTTTTCAATCTCTGAGAGAAGTTTTACTGCTCCGTCGAGGTCTTTGTTTTTAACGCAGGCATTTGTGTCACTAAAAACCTGGTCAAGCCTTTTTTCTCCAACAAACATCATTTCTTTCAGCTGTTTCTTGTTTTCCTCTGGAAGCATGTCAAAGGACATATCGCTGAGAGTTTTCAGGATTTCCGGCTGGTTTCTGTATTTAACTCCCTGTTCCTGGAGATATGGGATATCCTTTGCAGGATCGCCGGTCAGCCCCTTTTTTATTTCGTCTATAATATTGTTTGTCATTTTTTTACTCCTGTTCATGTTAATCAGTTCTTATATTATACAACACATTGAATAAAAAATCAAGTGATTTCCGGCTGAATTTATACGTTTTAAAAAAACGGCTCTATTATGCGCTCTGAATCGGCTGCTAACGCCTGAACTTTCCAGCAAATAATTATTTTTTCTCTTTTTTCTCCCAACCCCTTGCAAGTCTCCTCATTATATGTTATAATAAATTAATAATCAAAAAACTTTATACTAAAGGAGAATCTATGATAATTAATCTTAAAAAATCTCTCGCCGGAGTTCTTGCTGCGGCTTTAACGCTCTCGTCCATCCCGTTTTTTGGAGCTAAAACCATCTCAAACGCCCCGGCTTTTTCTGTAACGGCGGAGGAAAGCAAGCACTTAGAAATAACAAACTGCATAATTTTTGACACAGACTCCAAAAAATTTTATAAAGGTGCAGAAGCCGGATCGAGGACATCCAATAAAGTTTCTCTTTATAAAGAAGAATACGAGAGAATAGGAGAAATTGACGATCCTATTTACTATGATTCAAGCACTAAAGAAATCGTTTTCAATAATGCAGATATTGTAACTGATAATGCTGAATTTTTATATATTTTTAGTTACAATACCAATAGTGAAAGTGCCAATAGTAGAAGTGATGTAAAAATCAGGCTAAAAGGAACAAATAAAATAACATGTACAGCTTCAGAAAATGATAAAGGAGTACTGAAAAGCGGAGATCCTGATAATCCAAGTGGAAAATATTATTTTATGCAAGCTCAAAGTATTGCAATATCTGGCGATGAAGATTCTTCCCTTGAAATAATAAATACAGCATTTGGTTATGCTAAAATTTTTTCAGAACTTGATCTACATAATGCAGATCTAACCTTGAATTTTACATCAGAAGCAAAAATATTAAAGGGTGCATTGAATCTGCATAAAGGAAGCAAGCTGACAATGATTCTTCCTGGTCTTTATGCTGACAAATACATAACATCTGATAGCAATCATTTTTTAACTGGTGGAACATGTTATACTTCAAAAGGCAGAACTGAACAGAGTAGATTTATTAGCGGTGAAACCGGGTACATTGAACGGGCGACCGACAGCGAACCAATGGTTTTAGCTGAGCCGTCAAATAAACCAGCATACGAAAAAACGCAGTTTGAATTTAATAGTGATGGTGACAGAGATCTCTGGATATATTTTTACAGTCCTGTTTCCGATCCAAAGGTTACTATTAATCAGAGAACCAATTATTCGGATAAGCGGATAATAGAGCATACAGATTTAGTTGTTCAGCCGGTTGAGCCAACAGATGGCAGCATTTCAAATTACAAGGTCAAGTACAATGTTCCATTCAAAGAATTTGGCGACGATTTTGAATTTTATATAAATGACGAAAAAATACCTTTAACGAACATTAGTGAAGAAGTATCTAATTATTTAGGTCACGACACAGTCGCATCCACTGCAATGAAGTATTTTAAGGAACCGCTGAACAAAAGCACAGTTGAAAAAGCAAATCGATAATTACGACTAAAACAGCAGTATTTTGACTGA
>CAKSJL010000043.1 GCA_934463345.1 uncultured Oscillospiraceae bacterium
CCTCTCCGGCATAGCCGCCGTTGGTAAGAATCGAACGGGTCGATGAAATATTCAGTGACAGTCGCAAAAGCGTTGTAACAAGCAACAAAGTCGGAAATACTGAAAATTCAAGTACTTCCTTGACATACATTGTCATAAGAAGAATTACAAGCGACAGACCAAGCTGCAAAATGAACATAAAGTCCAGAACCGCAGTCGGCAAAGGTATGATAAGCAAAAATACTATCAACACAACAAATGCCGCAATAACATTCTTTGCAAAAAAATTCAGAATTTTTTTCAAACTTTCCTCAAATCCTTTTCCTTCAAGCTGTAAACATAGGCAAGAACCTCCGCAACCGGATTATAAAATTCAGCCGGAATTTCCCTGTCCAGATCAACCTCAGCATACAGCGCCCTTGCGAGCGGCTTGTTTTCCATGATAACAATATTATGCTGTTCGGCAATTTCAACTATTTTTAGTGCAAGGCTGTCAGCGCCTTTAGCAATAACAACCGGTGCACTGCTTTTTTTAGAATCATATTTAAGGGCAATTGCCAGATGAGTCGGGTTTCTTATTATAACATCCGCTTCCGGAACTGCCTGTATCATACGCCGCCTTGACATGGCCTGCTGCTTCTGTTTTATCTGACCTTTGACCTTTGGGTCACCTTCAGTCATCTTATACTCTTCCTTTATCTCCTGCTTTGTCATACGAAGGTTTTTCTCGTAGCTCCACCGTTGATAAAGATAGTCAAATCCGGCAACAAAAGCATAGGCTATAGTTACTTTATAGATTATGCCCCATAATGTTTTGCCAATTGCAGCCGTAGCCTCATCAATCGACATATCAAACATTTTTGGAAGCACATTGATTTCACTGCGTACAGAAGAATATATTATATAAAATAACAGTATTATTTTTAATACTGATTTAAGCAATTCGATAAAACCTTTAAGGGATACCATATTTTTTAGTCCATTTAAAGGATTCATACGGTTAAATTTAGGCTTTATTGCCTTAAACGAAACTAATCCTCTCGTTTGAGCAACTGTTGCTATAATCGCAGCAACACCAGCTATGAGTAAAAGCGGCATTGCGGCCTTTGCAAAGGAAATGCAGCCTTCAATAAAATACTGCTTTGTATCTGATATTTCAAGGGTTTTCTGAGTTCCTATAAGTTCGAAAAATGCTTTCATCGAACCTGTCAGAGCTTTTTTTATAACCGAATACAGCAACCGAAAAGAAAAAAAAGTTACAATCAGAGAAAAAGCAATTATTACTTCCTTACTCTGGAAAATATTGCCTTCCTTACGTTGGTCAGAACGTTTTTTCGGAGTGGCTTTCTCGGTTTTTTCTTCTGACGAATCCGGCAAGCCTCATTCCCCCTTTTTACATTCAATTGCAGTTTGTTCAGCCTGCTGCTGTGCGAAGAGCCTCGCTTATATTATCAAACATAATAAGTATGTAATTGTCTATAAATACAGATATAGGATTTGCAAGTATGAACAACAAAAGCAATGCCAGAAGTATCTTGAACTGAAATTCTATGACAAACACATGAATTTGTGGTATTAGCTTCATTAATATACCCATGGATATTTCCAGAACAAATTCAACTGCTATAAATGGAAATGCAAGCTTCATTGCCAGTCCGAAAACATTTGAAAACAGATTGACTGCAAATTCGCACACAGAAACAAATGATATTCCATGTGCGCCTATAGGAAATAAATCATAGGACTGAACAGCTGTCTGTATCAGAAGAAGATGACTGTCGGTCGAAAAAAAGTAAAGTATAAACAGGAGATTCATTATATTGGCTGTAAATGCTGATTGAATATTGGTAGCAGGATCAAACATTTTTGCCATCGCAAAACCAAAACTCATATCAAGTATATCTCCGGCTGTTATAAGCATGTAATAAAATATATTGAATACATAACCAAGCAAAAAACCTATAAATATTTCCTTGCCAAAACAAAGAAGAAAATCGGCAATTCCTGAATCATAGTTTTCGGGAAGCGGCATCATCGGAGCGATCAGAATTGTAATACCAAAGGCTATTACCGTTCTGACACCGGCTGGTATGTTATTTCTTGAAATAACAGGGTTAAAAAGAATTATACCTGCTATTCTCGCAAACACCAGCATATACACATCAATATTTGTCAGTATTAAACTTAATTCACCCAAAACAAATTCCTCAGATTCCTGCAATTAAATCAAATACTTGCGAAAAAAGCTCTGAAAATGTCGTTATCATCCATGAACCTAATACCAGAAGCATAAGTGCAAGAACTAAAATTTTAGGTACAAATGTCAGAGTCTGTTCATGAATCTGAGTTGCCGCCTGAAAAATGGCTATAACAAGTCCGATTATTATACTGACAATCAACAAAGGAGCAGCCACTTTTAGTCCCACATACATGGCAGAACGAAATATCTGGAGAATTTCTCCCTGATCCATTTTTCACACTCCTATCTGAAACTAACTATCAGCGATTCAAACAACAAATTCCAACCATCAACAACAATAAACAGCATCAATTTAAACGGAAGAGCAATTGTTGTAGGTGGAAGCATTACCATACCCATCGACATAAGTGTGCTTGAAACTACCAAATCAATAAGCAGGAACGGAATATAAAGCAAAAAGCCTATAAGAAAAGCTCTTTTTAGTTCGCTTGTCACAAATGCCGGTACGATAACCGTAAGGCTCAAAGTTGTCAGGTCATCACGATTTTCGATTTTTGAAGCATCAATCATGCCCCGGCTGTCAGCAAGACTTATAAACATATCAAGATCCTTTTCATAGACCTGTTTTAACATAAATGTTTTAAGAGGTTTGGCACCATCAGTTATAGCTTCCTCAATTGTAATTTCTCCCGCCTTGTACGGGTCATAGGCTTCCTGTTTTATTTCTTTTAAAACCGGAAACATTATGAAAAGCGTCAGAAACATTGCAAGTCCTATTATTACCTGGTTCGGCGGAGATGTCTGAGTTCCGATTGCATTTCTTAAAAATGAAAGCGCAATGACAATTCTGACAAATGACGTCATCATAAGCAGAAATGACGGTATAAGAGCCAGAAATGCCAGCAAAAAAAGTATATCAAGAACACTCGAATTTTCATCTGCTTCTCCTGAACTTATATCAAGTGTTACTGATGATTCAGCAGAAACCGCTTCTGACAATATTACAAAAGAAAAAATGACAACTACAAGACATACAACAAAGCTGATAATGTACCTCAGTAATTTCTTTTTTGCAGCTTTATTTTGTTTGACTGCTGTCATTTTCATTCACCTTTTCTTTAGAAGTTTTTTTACCAAAATTATTTTCCATAACCTTTTTAAAGGCTGTTTTAAAATCAATTCCAGATTCAGACTGCGCAATCTCCTGCGGAAATTCATCACTATCAAGCTCGCTTATCAGATTTACACTTTCCGATGCCGCACCAATAAGGAATGTCTTTCCACCAGTTTGTACAATTAAAATTGTCTTTCCCTGCCCTAACGACACGCTGTCAATAATTTTGATCTTTCGTCCGCCTCCGTTTTTAAAAGAATACTTTCTTCCCAGAAGCTTAGTCGAAATATATGCCAGATAAAGTATAAATGCAATTCCAAGAAGCGTTCCCAGTATTACACCTATCTGGCTTATTAATGAATTACTGTTCACTACATTTCTCCAATTTAAATTATTCCTTCGGAATAAAAGAGTTGTTGCCAATAATTTCAGTTATTCTGACGCCAAAATTATCATCAATAACAACGACATCCCCTCTTGCAATCAGCTGACCATTTACAACAATATCCACTGGTGCCCCTGCCTGCTTTTCAAGGTCAATTACAGTTCCCTGAGCAAATTCCATAATATCACGCATTTTTTTACGGGTTTTCCCAATTTCAATCGTAACATTAAGAGGAACGTCCATAAGGAGATCCATATTTCCCTGAAGAAGCGACGCTCCACCTGGTCCTATCTGATTAGAAAAACTCGGAAATTGCGCTGACTGTACATTTATAGAATCCTTGACAACAGAAATTGGTCTGCCAGCTTTTCTTGCCTGAGCAATCGCATTCAGGTTCATAGGATCATTTCCTCCAGCAATTGCATTCAAGTATTCGCTTTCAGCATCACTTCCGGGTATCATATTAAGCCTGTTCAAAGTATAGTTAAATGTTTTTTGATCAATTTCTATATTAAATGTACCATTTAATTCGTCACTTACTTCAAAATTTGAAACAATACTGTAAACATTTTCATCAGAAGTCACATCAAATATCTCAGCAATTTCCTCACATTCCTCAGACAGGTCATAAATTTCAGCAGCCTCTATCTGAACATTTGAACCAAAGAAGCTTGTAAGCGATTCAGCAAATGCAGCCGCCATCTGTCCGACAAGTTCCTTAAAGGTTCCCATTGACATTTCGTCTATTTCTTCTTCGTCTTCCTCATCTTCCTCGTCAATACTCATCAGGAAGTTCAGAATATTCTTGGCATAAAGATTCTTTATCACCACAGCCGCCTTGCCTGTCAGCGCACCTGCCACATTTATAGCAACAACAACGCCGGGTTCTGTTCCAAAGGATTCAAGTCCTTCAATTTTTTCAGAAGCAATTTCAACCGGTTCAAAAGTTACATCTGCATTAAGAAGCTTTGAAAAAACATCCGCTGAGGAATTTAATCCCATAGTCAGCAATTCTTCAAAATTCTCAAGTTTTGAATCTTCTATATTTGCATTATTTTTCATAGATTTACTCCCTTCGGAACTTATATATTGTTAAATTCATTTATCTCAGTTGTTGAAGCTATATCGCATATTTTAACAGACTTTTTTATTTTTCTGTCACCTAATCTCGCACTGAATTTTGGTTCACCTTCAACTGTAATAATAATATTATCATCTATTTTCTTTTGCAATGGTATTACATCAGAAACCGCAAGGTTGACAATATCATGCACATCCAGCATTACTGTATCTAAAACAGCAGTCAATTCAATCGAAGAATCATTCAGAGATTTAGAAAGAGCCTCTCTCCTTATTACATCCTTTTCATCTTCCTGCTTTGTTGTTTTAGCAAACTTAGTTAAAGTTGTTCTAAGCATTTCATCAAGATTTATTGATGGAATGCAAAAGCTGAACTTATCAACAATATCTCTGATCTTTATCTGGAAGGAAAGAACAATGACAGAATCGTCAAGCGAGATAAACTGTGCAAGTCTTGGATTCGTTTCATTACCATAAAGCTCACATTTAACTTCCATCAGATTTTTCCATGATTCTTCAAAAAATCCTGTAAGTTTATTGTAGAAATTGTTCAGGATAGCAATTTCAATTTCAGTAAATCCTCTTGTCAGATCATGTCCATGACCATCACCGCCAAGAAGTATATCAATCAAAAAGAAATTTACTGATGATGGAAAATGAACAATTGCCGTAGATTCATCAGAACTTCCATCGATGACGCTCATTTTTATAAGGCCAATAAATGTTTTATCAGGAAGCATATTCAGATACTCCATATATCTGCATTCTTCCATTTTCAGCATTTCAATTTCACAGAAAGCTCTGAGCATACTTGAAATATTAGATGAAAAAATTCTTATTATATTTTCATTTACCGTATTAAGGCATCGTAAATGTTCTTTTGTAAATTTTTTCGGCTTTTTAAAGTCATAATCCCGAATTCTTTTTTCTTTAGCAGAGACCTGAGGAAAATTATAAGTAGTAGCCTGTGCATTACTGCTTTGATTTTCGCTGCCCTTTTTTTCGCTGCTTTTATTTTTACTCATTTCCTGACTCCATAACTGAAATAATTAATTGCTTGCAATGTCCTTGATATCGCCTGATGTTGCCTCAAATGATGCTCCGAGAATTTTCAGAAGCTCACCGCTTTTTGCAAGGTCACTTTCATTACTTATTATTACAATTTCAACACGTCTGTTCTGACGACGTCCTTCTTCATTATCATTGCTTGCAATTGGATAGTCTCCGGACAAACCGATAGGATAAAGCTTATTTGATGGAATTTTATAGTCGTTTTCAAGGAAATTTGAGATTGTACTTGCTCTGTCAGATGAAAGCAGTCTTGAATCGACTATAGATGTAGGACTTATGGCAGTATGTCCCTTAATTATTATCATAGCAACATCTGGCTCAACGCTTTCAAGACATTCTCCTAAAAACTTTATAACATCCTGTGCCTCATCCCTGATAACAGCCTCGTCTGGCATAAAAAGCACATCATTTTTAAACTGAATGTAAATATTGTTTGATCTGTCACCATACTGACTGTAAGGATTAGAATTTTCTGCATTCTTATCCTCTTCGCCGGAACTTGTACCATCGTTTCCCTGACTTATACTGATACTTTCCTGCATATTGTGATCTTCAACATATTTCTGGATATTTATAAAAAGCTCATCAAGATCAGAATTGACCGGTTTATCAGAATCAGGGCCAAGATTATTACCATCCGCATAATTTTCAAATGGATCAGAACCATCAAGCTCTGACTGATATCCGAATACAATCTGATCCACTACTTCATCGCCATGTATATTAAACGCCCTGACAAGCATTGCCCATTTATCTTCATTTACAGATGACATACTATAAAGCATAACAAAAAACGTCAACAGCAAAGTTACCATGTCACCATAGGTGTCCATCCAGTTGCCGCCGCCCTCATCCATGTTTTTCTTTGCCATACTAATTCCCCCACTATCGAAAATAATTACTTAGAATTTAAAAGTTCGCCCTTTAAGGTATATGCCGGAAGAAGTCTTGTAAGCTTTTCCTGGATAAAGTTCGGATTGTCGCCATCCTGTATAGCCTGTACACCCTCGCTTATTATCATTTTGCAGAGATACTCCTCATCATGACGTGCTTTAAGCTTGCTGGCAATCGGCTTGAAAATAAGGTTTGCAAGAATAACACCATAAAACGTTGTAACAAGCGCAACAGCCATATTTTTAGTAAGGGTTGCGGTATCTTCAAGGTTTGCAAGAAGATTAATAAGACCAACAAGTGTACCGATCATACCGAATGCCGGAGAATATTCTGATGCCTTATTATAAAATGCCATATCCTGAGCATGACGCTCTTCAAGATATTCAAGCTCTTTATTAAGAAGCGCTCTTACCTTTTCCGGTTCAACTGAGTCTACTACCAGAAGTATAGAATTTTTCAAAAACTTGTCCTTTGTTTCTGAAAGCTTGTCCTCAAGTGCAAGAAGTCCGTTAATTCTTGCTTCCTTTGCAAAATAAACAATCTGCTCTATGTACTGCTGAGGATTGTATTTCTTTGGTGCAAAAATAATTTTGAGATGTTTAGGTATTTTTGCAAATGATTTAAGTGGAAATGAAATCATGAGCGAAGCTATAGTACCGCCCACAACTATCATGATTGATGGAAGATCATAAAATCCGCTGAGCTGCTCCGGCATAAGAATTGCCGAGCCGTCCGGCGCTTCACCAAGAAGTATTGAAACAACAATAAATCCAATACCTAAAATTAATCCCAGAAAAGATAAAAAATCCATAATTATACGTCCCTTCTAATATGGCAATTTGTATATTATATGTTAAATACAAGAAAATTAAGATATTTTTTTCTCATACATTATTATCAAATTTAAAATAGTTTCAAGCGGTTCTTCAACTATGTATACATTTCCGTTTGAAAGCTTAATTGTTGTGTCAGGATTTTCCTGAATTGTTTCAATGTAATGATAATTCAATGCAAATTTCTGACCGTTAAGTTTTGTTAAAGTAATCATAATTCAATACGCTCTAATGCTCTCCTTAGTTTACTGTCTTGTTCATTCCGGACAACATCCCTGTCATCCGGAACAACAAGCATCAAATTCAGGACTTCACCGTAAATTTACGGTTCGTCTTAAAATTATCGTTTGAGGTTAATAAGCTCTTCAAGCATTGTGTCAGAAACTGTGATAAGTCTTGAGCATGCCTGAAAGCCTCTCTGAGTAGTAATCATATCAGCCATTTCGTGAGCAAGGTCAGTATTTGAAGTTTCAAGTGTGCCACCGAGAATGTCACCTGTTCCGTTTGTTCCGGCAATTGAAATGATCGGCTCACCAGAGTTTAATGACTCAGCAAAGTAAGTATCGCCAACCTGACTAAGACCAGCAGGATTTGCAAATGTTGCAAGGTCGATTCTGCCAATTTCCATAAGTCCGAATGTCGGATGGGTTGCAGAAATAATACCCTTATCGTTGATTGAAATACCGGTAAGGTCTGCAACTGTCTGTACTCCGCCCTCAGTACCGCCTGAAAGCAGGAAGCTTCCCTGACTGAGACCAAGATTTGATGAAGGCTCACTTGCTGTCATATTAACAGTACCTGTCATATTATCAATATTATAAGCCTTGATTGTGCTGAGGTTCGGATAGGAAAGAACAAATGAATCAGTCGAAGATCCGTTTTTCTTCATAACAACTGTTCCGGCCTGATCCATCTGACTTGCTTCAACAGTTGCTGTATAATCACCGATTGTGATCGTCAGCGTATCATCAGCGCTCAGTGTCATGCTCATGTTTGCAGTACCTGTTCCGCTGAATTCATCTCCTACAGACTTGATGCTGAAATACTGAGCGAGATCCTCAGGAAGCTCAATTGTACCGGATTTTACACCAAAGTCAGGCTCTGCTATTTCATCACCTGTAAGCGGCTTGTTAAAAACAGAAGGGTCGCTCATTGTAATTGTAAAATCACCCGCAGAATGCTGTTTACCGCCGTTTGCTGCTGTTATGGCATTATTCACCTCACGATTAAGTTCTGCAAGGTTGTTGAATTTTTCCTGAGAGTTTAAAGTTACAACGATGGAAGATGTTGTAATTGTTGCAGAAGCTTTCTGACCTATTGGAAGATTTGAGCTTGATGCAAATACAATATTTACATTTCCGTACTCATTTTCCTTGGCTGCTCTGACTGTATATGTATTCTCATTGATAGTGTCACTTGCCGATGCCTTTGCAGCGCTTTCATAAGGAAGTGAAATTTTGATTCTGTCTGATGAAGCAGCACGTCCTGTAGGTTCGCCTGAAACACCAAGTACAAAGTTTCCGTTTACATCTACGAGGTTACCCTCCGCATCAATATCAAGCATTCCGGCCTTGGTATAGAAGATGTTGCCATCAGCGTCCATAACCTGAAGGTAACCTTCACCAGCAATTGCAACGTCGAGAGTGTAACCTGTAGTCGACATAACAGACTGCGAATGGTTTACATCAACGCTTCCGAGCTTTGAACCGTAACCAATCTGTGTCGGGTTGGTACCACCGCTTGCCGGAGTTGCTGCTGCTGCGGAAGAGCTTGTCTGGTAATAAACATCTCTGAAAGTTGCTCTTGATGACTTATATCCGTATGTACTTACATTTGAGATATTATTACCGATTACATCCATCTTTGACTGATGTGTAACCATACCTGCAACACCTGAATATAACGATCTAACCATTTTAATATATCCTCCTAATTTGCAGGAACTGTAAGTGTGTGTGCCGTCAATCGGTCAGGCACAGCAAAAGCTTCCATAAAGGTCCGGCTTTATATAACAACAGTTCCATCAATATTTGTAAATACATTTCCGGTCATTTCATCCTTGTTGACCGTAGTAATTACTGTATTATTTCTTACACTGACAATAAATGCAGCATTATCAAGCAGAATCAGGGTATCATCCAGTCCCTTTTCACCTGCGAGCTTAACGCCCTCATTCAGTCTTTCAATGTTTTCGTCCGACAAATCTATGTTTCGTTCCATAACACGATTCATCGCATGTCTTGAGAAATTAACACCCTTGGTACTGTCAAGCTTATCCTGCAAAATTGCTTTAAAGCTTCTTGTACCGACAGAATCTGCAACATCCTGCGGAGACGTATGCGGAATACCTGTAGTAATCGGGGTAGATATTCTCTTTAAATCAATTTGATTCATAACTAACAGACTCCTTTCCATTAGAAACGATTACGATTTAATATCAGCCATCAGCTTTTGTTTCATTCTTTACGTTATTATTTGAAGAATCTGACGAATTGTCCTTTCCGTCACCTGCTGAAATCTGGGTGATTTTACTGAGATCATAAGGCTTTCCATTTACATAAACCTTATATTCATCATCCTCAAGCAGTATCTTCTCAACAACACCTGTTACATTTTCGGTTGAGCCTCCGATAACGTTCTTACCGATAGTAACTTCCTTGCCAAGCATAGACATAACGTAATTCTGTTTTGAATACTGACAAAGATCCATCATTTCCTGCATTGTTGCAAACTGTGCCATCTGTGCCATATATTCCGTATCATTCATCGGATTCATAAAATCCTGATTTGTCAGCTGAGTAATCATCATATTGAAAAAATCATTTACTGACAGATTGCTCTTGTCCTCATCGCTGAATACAGCATTATATACCTTATTGGTTTTTCCTGTGCCGTCAAGCATTGAGGTGTAATTTCTGTCCGAGCTAACTCCGTTAACTGCCATAGTCTTTTTCCTTTCTAAATCATGATGTCCAGTCCACTGCTGCCTAAAGGTGCTGCTGCCTTTTCATCAAAGGATTCAGCATCATCAGTTTCAGAGTAAACAGTATACCCATGATTTCTGTTGTAAAACTGCTGATTCTGTCTGTACCCGTCGTTTTGTCCATAGTACTGTTCAAATGCAGGCGTCATTGCTGCAACAGTCGGACTCATATCCGAAGGATTGACAATTTCAACATTGTGCTGGCTTAAAGAGCTTTGAAGTGAAGAAAGATTGCTGTTTAGAAGTTCGGCTGTTTTCATGCTTGAAGCTGTCATACTCATAAGCATCTTTCCGCCATCGTTCTGAACAAGCTTTACAATAATTTCTCCGAGTCCTTCCGGTTTAAGCTTAACCGTAAATTCGCTTTTGCCATTTTTGAGGTTTTCCTCAACACCTTTTAAAAGTTGTTTTTCAGGTGCTTCAAATTCTTCTTTCATTTTGATGTCAGAATTAATCTTCTCAAACCTTATATCAAGCGGTAAAGCGATATTTTCAATAGAAGAAATATTTGCCTGAACATCGCCAGATTCAGAAGAATCAGCGGTTGAAGCTTTAATGGTTTCCGGTACGGTTTCTATAGCTGTTTTCATTGTGCGCTGAAAGTCCATAAAACCCTCATCATATTCTGCATGGTTTGCCGAATTTGTTTGGGCATTTTTAACCGGAGCATCAGCTGTCTTTCCAGAGGTAAATCCTAATATTTCAAGCTCACCCTTATCAATATATTTATTGATAATATCTTCCGCCGAAACCGCAGATTTGGAAAATGATTCTGCATTAACAGGTATTTCCTTATAAAGAGTACTTAAAATCTCGTTATTTTGAGGAATAGCGCTGCCAGTCATGATAACACCAAGCAAACCGGAAAGCTGAATCGGATCAGCAGATATGACATTGTCAGAAAAATCCGAAATTTTTATGTCATCATCAGAACTATTATCTGTAAGTCCATCTGTCAAAGTGCTCTGAACATTTTGCGGAACCACAGGATAATACTGCTCTTCATTTCCAGTAAGATTTTCTGTCAGAACCTCTAAAATGCTGTTGTAATCAGAAGTCTGTGCACCCTGAATTGCTTCGCCCGTCTGGGTATTTGAAAGCATCATCAGTATTATATCAGCAAATGATGTACCAGATGCTGCAAGTCTGTTTAATGCACCGACAGAAAATCCGTTTTGCTGCATCGCCTGCATATCGAGCGACTGAACAAATTGTGTGATATCCATTATTTTCACCTCCTTTCACTGTAAATAAATATCTTAATCAGACGAGGTCATTTTAAAGGATAAAAAATCAACTATGGAAGTTTCGTTTTCCTTTGCCTCAAGTCTGCGATATTCCTCACGCTGCTGTTCTTCCAGCTTATCAAGCCCTGAAAGCTCCTGAGAAAGCTTAACAACATTGCGGCGCTGCTTTTCAATTTTCATTTCAGCAAGGTTGATCTGGTACTTTGTCTGTGTCTGCTCACGTTTCACGCCATCCATTTGCATACTATAAAACATAAGCTTGGCAGCAGTTGTACCCTTTGCAATATCGTCATTTGACTGGTTTCTAAGATTCTCCATGGTTTTCTCAAGAGAACTCATTTTCTCTTCGAGTACATTTTTTTCACGCCTTAAACCTAAAAGCACATTCTTTTCAGATTCCAGTATTTGCTTTTTATAGTCACGCATTTTCTGCATTGAAAAAACGAACTTTTTCATACGCTCTCCCCTATTTATCAGGCAAGAATTTCATTTATCATTTTTACTGTATCCTCAAAATCTACCTTTACATCAACAGGCTGCTGAAGAAACTCATTTATTGCCGGCATACGATTTATTGCTTCATCAAGATCCGGATTGCTTCCCGTTTTGTATGCACCAATTGAAATAAGGTCAGCATTATCCTGATAAAGCGACATTATTTTTCGTATTCTTGAAGCGTTTTTCTTGTGTTCCGGTGAGGCAATTTCAGACATCAAACGGCTTATACTTGCTGTCACATCTATAGCAGGATAATGATTTTTCATCGCTATTTTTCGTGAAAGCATAATGTGACCATCAATTATGCCTCTTACTGTATCAGAAACAGGCTCATTGGAATCATCACCTTCTACAAGAACGGTAAATATACCAGTTATTGAGCCTTTACGGAAGTTGCCGCACCTTTCAAGAAGCTTGGGAAGTGACGCATATATTGACGGGGTGTAGCCTCTGGCAACAGGCGGCTCACCCACGCTCAGACCAATTTCACGCTCTGCCATGCAGTAACGTGTAAGAGAATCCATCATAAGAAGCACATCTTTGCCCTGATCCTTGAAATATTCGGCTATCGTAGTAGCTGTCAGAGAGCATTTCGAGCGCATAAGTGCAGGCTGATCAGAAGTTGCAACAACCAGAACCGAACGCTTAAGTCCCTCCGGTCCCAGGTCACGATCAATAAACTCCATAACCTCTCTGCCACGTTCTCCAACAAGAGCAATCACATTCACATCAGCTTTGATGTTTCTTGCAATCATACCCATAAGGGTACTTTTTCCAACTCCGCTTCCGGCAAATATGCCCATTCTCTGACCTTTTCCTATGGTAAGCATGCCATCTATTGCTTTAACGCCAAATTCAAGCGGCTGAGCGATCGGCGGTCTTTCAAGGGGATTAGAACGGTTACCGTTAATACTGTAAAGCATTCCCTCCGCTATACTGCCTTTTCCGTCAATAGGATTTCCAAGTGCATCGACCGCACGCCCAATCAGACCATCGCTTACATTTATACGAAGCTTTTCTCCAGTATTTTCAACAAAGCTTCCGTAGCCAATGCCATCCATATCAGAATAAGGCATAAGCATTACCTTATTATCTTTAAAACCGACTACCTCCGCTACGGCATTCTTCTTTCCTGGTTTTGATGCAATTTTGCAGACATCTCCGATATTACAGCTTATGCCGGATGCCTCAACGGTCATGCCAACTATCTGTTCGATTTTTCCATACGTTTTATAAAAGGAATTGCTTCTGATGCTGTGACAAAGTTCGGATTGATCAAGATACTTCTTCATCATTTCCTCCCTTATCCTGCCTGCTTATGAATTCCTTAATGTTTTCCAGTTGTTGAGACACACTGGCTACAACAAATCCATCAGACGTATTAATACGACATGTATCATCCGGAACATTTTCACTAATAGAAATCTCTGCATTTATACCACTGTCTGCAAACTCTTTTTCAAGCGAATCCACATATCCTGAAAGCTTTTCAGAAACCTCTGCCTTGATCCAGGGAGCGTCCCTGACAGTTTTAACAGCATTTTTTACAAGATTATACATTGTCATGTCGTCATCCTGAATCTTCTGATAAATAATTTTTTCAGCAATTTCACATGCAACATATTTCAGCTGTCTGCCATATTCCTCAAAATATTCATCTTCATCATGCTTGAGCTGTTCGATGCTTTGCGATATATAATGCGACAAATTTTCAAGAAGCTCTGTCTTGTCAGAAATTCCTTTTTTCAGCCCTTCATCATAAGCGTTCTTTTTTATTAGCTCCGCAGCGGCATTGGTTTCATCAAGAATCTGACGTCTGCTTGAATTTGCATCATCAAGCACTTGCTGAGATTCTCTTTTGGCTTTTCCCAGCATGACGTCACGTTCATGCGCTGCACTTAGCTTTTTCCTGCCAAGCTCACCAGCCAGTTCCTCACGCATTTCGGTTTTTATCTGTTCATAAACCTCATCCGTAAGAATCTTCTGTTCGTTTGCTTCATCTTCCGATTCAACAGGTTCCGGCTTAAATTCAATATCCGGAATTCTGACTGTTCTTGAATTTTTTACTATATTTTCGGGCTTAAAGACTTTACGCAATTATCTCATCCTCTCCACCCTTAGAAATAACAATATCACCAGATTCTTCAAGCTGCCTGATAACAGCAACAATTTTCTGCTGTG
>CAKSJL010000044.1 GCA_934463345.1 uncultured Oscillospiraceae bacterium
TGGATAATTGGTTCTTTTATATTCTGCTTTCATAATCTCTATTATACCACATTTTATCTATGAGAACAAGTTCTGAGAATTCAGGAGGAGAGATGTGCCGATGTACTCAACGCCCTCAGGCAGATCACCATTGAGCACCATCTTATATTTTGAAAGGTCAGCGTTGAAATCTTTTACCTCATCAACTGTTCCTCCATCGGTAAAGTACTGATTTGCAGCTTTTCCGTAAGCTAAGAGCGCATCTGCAAGGGCTGAGTATTTTGTGTCGTTAGCTGCAAGATCTTTGAGATAACCGCTTACAGAAAGAACTTTTGAATCGAGTAATGTACCATCAGCCGCCCTAACTGTAAATGTACGTCGTTCATCTATATCCTTTGCAGCAACAGGATATGAAACTGTGTAATTATCAGTACCATCTACATGTTCTGGAGTCACTTCTTTTTCACCAACGAATACTTTAAAGCTGTCAGCATTTTCCACTGTTAATTTAACACTCAGCTGAATTTCATTTACATTAAACAGAGAGATGCTGTAACCCCAAATTTCAGCATCTGCCGGGGCAGTCGCTGAGTTTGAATATATCGTACTACCATTGATAAGTATATGTTTATAAACCCTTTCTCCGCCGAGAACCGGATAATTATCAGAACCAATATTCTGTCCCCATACTTGTGAGTCCTGTGACTCCTGACCATTCTGAAGAAGCCATGCTACCTCGCCGCTCTTGAACTGAGCTTCTGTTTTTGGATAACCTCCTGTATTCCCTGAGGAATCATTAACCAAACAGTAACTACTTCCAAACCATCCTCTACCTACAACGTTTTTTGCTGTGGTGTAGCAATTATTGACATCTTCCATGTTATTATAGCAGATTCCCGGAGCCTTGTTTTCACTTGTTACCTGGCTGTAGCAGTTGTTGATTGTTCCGTTGTTAATTTCGCAAATAATTCCGGCACTTGCAGCATTATCACCTGTTATAGCTGCCTCTACAACGCCGAGGTTTTCAATTGTACCATCATTCATTCCGAATAAGCCAGAATTTTTCAGACCGCTTATTGTGTGGTTTGCTCCGTCGAAAGTACCAGTGTAAGAAGAATCTCCGATTGGAGTCCATTCTGTGCCTTCTGGAATTGTGATGTCGTTTTTAAGTTCAGCATCTGTTGTTTCTGAACCATTATTGATAGCATTTGCAAACCAGATAAGGTTTCCTACGTTTGTAATGTCTAAATAGCCATTACTATCTGCGTCTCCAGCTGGTTGATACTGTTCATCACAACCATCATTAAGACAGATTCCGTTACTACCATAATCATGAGTGTGACCTTCATCCGCATTTACCATCATGCTGCCCGGAATGTTAAGCAGCATAGCGGCAGAAACAGCCATTGCTGACAAAAGAGCAGTTGTCTTTCTTGACTTTCTGTTCATAAATAAAATTCCTCCTAAATTATGTGAAAGGTTATTACATTTAATAGCTTAATTATAACATATTCTAATAATTAATGTCAAGCAAATCAGCATAAAAACTTGAAAAAATTTCATAAAAAGTCTTGAAAAAGTATTTCAATTACATTTTCAATAGATTTTGCTATATACTTTACTCAGCTATCAGGTTAATGTAACATTTGTCTGCATCAAAATTTTTGCCAAGCAGGATCTCATGACCATAATACATAGTTTCTGTATTTTCAAACAACAAATGATTCTCAGCATCCGTTTTTCTGTATATTTTAAAGGTCAGCGCTGTGTCATAATATGCCGCTATTGCATCAACACCATCGCAAAGCATATTTATGGGAAGATTTGTTTCACGAATAAGCACATAATCGTTTTCAAAGCAAACTGTCGCATAGTATTCTCCATTATTTGTTTTAAGGTTCAGAATTTCTCCTGAAAAATTAAGTTCGTGATATATAAATTCTGCCGTTTTTCTGTCCCATATCAGTGATTTTCCAAGCTTATGCAGATACTCATTTCTTAATTCTATAAATTCATTTTTTTCAATATTCCCCGGTTTTATTTTACTGTTTTCAATTTTTTTAGGAGATATGGTTATTACATCAAGCTCAGAACACCGCTTCATTCCCAGTTTGTCATAAAGCTCCATGCAATAAAGTGCAGAAACAGCAAAACATATGCTGCATCCCTGTTCCCTGCTGTAATCAAAGCATGCCTGTAAAATTTTCCGCATATATCCTTTGTGCCTGTATTCCGGCTTTACTCCGCCGGCATACAGAAATGAAGCCTTATATGTTTCACCATTATCGTACACGTTTCCCCATAAAAGGTACATCCCTCCTATTATGCTGTCGCCAATTTTATAGGCGATGGAATCCCCCTTTTCAAAATATTTTTCAAAAAACAAATCAGCAAAATCTTCCTCGCCCTCAAAAAGGATACTCCATAATTCCTTAAGCTCATCCGCATCAGATTTATCAGGAAAATAAATCATTTTTTTACCCTCTCTTTCTTTCCGGCAAGCCTGTTCGCCATTGTAAACACCACAAGCATTACAGCGAATGCAACTGCCAGAAGCATAATTCCTTTTTTTGTTCCAAGAATAAATATGTACGCAAAAATCATAGGACCGCAGGCAGATGAAATATTTTCAACAGTTGTATTTATACCCATAGCCTTTCCACTACCCAGTTTCTTTACCTCCGGCAGATTTGTGAAATATACCGACTGAGCAGTCATTCCAAAACTGTCAGCAATTGCAAACATTGCAACTACAATGAAGCAGCTTAAAACGGACGGCGAAACAACAAAGAAAACAAGCGCAGAAGCATAGATTACCGACGCAAGAACCATACTCCTGTATGTACCAAGCTTTTTTGAAATAGCCTCAGATAAAACCGGTCCCAGATAAATTGAAACCACACCGCTCAAAAGGAAAGCAAGCGAGATCTGCGTTTCAGTCAAGTGGCTGTCCGAACCATAAATCGGGAAGAAATAACTTAAAAATGATGCACAAATAATATACGGGAATATTATCATTAAAAAGAATGTCCATACTCTTGGTGACAAAACAAACCTGAAAACTGATATATTATTTTTATCGCTATCCTGTTCGGCTTCATCATAAGATGTAAACAGTGAAAGATATTTTCTTCCCTGCATACAAAGTGCAGCAAGTACTACAACTACAGGAATAACGCATGCAGCAGCAAAATATGTTCTCCTGAATCCAAAATGCTCAGCTACCATTGAACCCACAACTGTACCGCAGTTTATTCCGGCAAGACATGCTGCATTCAGACCTGCAAATCCCTTGCTGCGATATTTCTCATCTGAAAATGCTGCGATATATGCATTAATGGCTATTGCGAATGAACCTCCTGCAATACCTGTGCACACATTTGCACCGATAAATACATACAGATTTCCGGCAAAGCATGCCATAAGGTTTCCGGTCAGATAGAAGAATGCAGCGGCAAAACTTAAGTTTTTACAGCTGATCTTATCACAGATAAATCCTGCAAAAACTGCTGCAAGCGCCGCTGAGACAGTTTCCACAGAAATCGGAAGAGCTGACGCAATCTCTGCTGAAAACGGATCGGATTCTTTCCATAACATTGTTCCATAAAGCGGAGTAAATACAGTTGACATATTTGCCACAAAGTACACAACAAAAACCAAAGGTCTGATAAGAACCGGTGAAACCAGTCTTTTTTCCTTTATCGCATGACGCCTGTCAGAAAAGCCTTCCTTTGAAATAAGAACCTCGCTAAGTATAAGAAGCGCAATCGAAAGGCTCATGAGAACATAGACGAGTACATTTTTTACAAGCTCGCTGTTGTCGGTATTGAATACATATAAATCAGTTCCTGTTTCAAGAAGAGCTATAACCTTTCCGGATTCATTCATTACAGGATAAACCACCATCATATAGCTTCCGTCCGCACTGCTGTAGCTGTTTGACTGATAAGGCTTTCCAGTTTCATAAATTTCCTGTTCAATCGACCCCTCAAACATTCCCGACATAGGATAAAATCCGACATTGTGATCCTCTGCTGAATATATTTCTGAAATTATACCGTCTATTTCCTTATAAATAACGAAATAAACCTCTTCAGAATCCTCTGTATTATCAGAATATTCATGTATGGTGCGATCAATTTCATTCCATTGCTCACCATAGCAGTCATCAGGAGAATCAATAGATTCAATATCGCACTTTGAAAGATCCTGAGACATCATAAGAGAAGTACTGGTTATTTTGTTCATAACCTCGTCAGAATATCGCTTATTATAGCTTGATACAAGCTGACCGGTCGTAAAAATAGTTGCAACCACAACTGCCAGAAGAACACCGAACTGAACCTTGGTCGAAACTTCAATTTTAACGGTTTTAAATGCAATTGCAAATTTCACAACCGAATATATAAGGCATACAGCAAACAACACTGCTGCTACAGCTGCGGCATATCCCTTTATAATATTCACAGTATTCTTGTCAACTGTATTTCCGTTGAATATTACTTTATTTTCAGCTGTATCCTTTGTATAGTCATCGTAAATATATATATAGTTATCTTCGTTTTCATCATATACATACTCTGTTGATACAACCGAAATTTTGCCGTTTCCATAAGCATTGAGTCCGTTATAAATCGGATATTCAGCCAGCGAATCGGTCTGCATATCCATACTTTCACCCTTTTTTATAACCTCCTCAATATCATTATCAATTCTGTAAACTACCCTTTTGCCCATATCATTTGCATACAGAACACCATTTTCATCATAATCAACTTCAAGCACAAGGCTGTAATACTCATCAGATTCAACAGCTGCTGCATTATAGGCAAGCCTTGAACCGTTTTCATCAAAAGTATATACATTTCCGTTTCTTAAAGCCGCAGCAGCATAAGCCGTATCATTTCTTACATTAAAGTATATATCACAGTCCGCTATCTCTGAAGCATTATAATCTGTATGAAAACTTTTTTCTGTCAATACGTTTCCGCCGTCGTCAATTATAATTCCGTTAATTATTCCGTCAGAAACCTCAGTAATAACAATACCATCAGCATCCGATTCCAGCGAAGTTATTATATTTTCAGACTGATACACATAACAGTCAAATTCTCCATTTTCAGTAAATCGTGCTATTCTCGGCATATCAAAGCTGTCAGCTATGTATATATACCCATTACGATATACAGCGTCGCTTGCACTGTAAAAACCGTCTTCCTCAACACCGCCTTTTATACTGTATCTGTAATTGAGCTTTTCATCAAGAACCATAGCACTCATACCGCCGTCAGTTATCATAATAGTGCATGAATCTCCATGTATGCTTTTTACAAGATTTTTCATTTCCATTTTATCAGAAAACGGATTGCTTCGCAGCTGAGCTATTCCACTCGTAAATATACAGCCAAACACTGTTATCAATATGGTCATAATAAAAACCATACTATGCTTTTTTATAATTTTCATTTTAAAATCACTCTCTTAGCTTTATTCTCTATAATCATTCTGAATTTATGCTTCATAAAATCAGGATGATAACTATTCTTGTCTTTTCTCAGTCCTTCAACTCCCATATCCTCCCCCATATTAACGCTTTTTGCTTTTGGCATATCCTCAAGCATTTTCAGCTCAAGATAGTATGTAAGACCTGTTATCCTTTGTGAATTTTTCTGCATATAAAATGAAACCTCAGATTCATTTATAAATTCAGCAATGGCAAAGGAAAGCGGTTCACCATTTTCATAGGTCATACCTATCAGCATTTTTTCACATCTGTCGTATAGATCTATCATCCTTAAAAAGGCATTATACTCACATCCATATCTACAATTCCCGCATTCATGAAAGCTGCACCACTGCTGAAATATTTTTACAGCATCATTATAAAGTTCCTTTGTATATCTGACATATTTTACATCCGGATGATTACGGATAAAATTATTATATTTTGAACGCTTGCTTTTGTTTAAATTGCCGCACATATTAATAAAATTATCAGTGCTGTATATATAATCCGAATAATCTCTGTCGTATGACAGGTTTGCTTCATTTTCTGCCAAAAGTTCTGTTTCCTTTAATGTCTCAATATCCCTTTCAGCAATATTTTCAAGCTTAAGACTATAGCCCCTGATAAAAAATTCTTCTGCAATATACCTTATATATTTATTAATTTCAGTTCCCGATTTTCTCATAAAAAAACAGTCAGCCGTATCGTCTATCCCGACTCCAACAAGAAATACAGCGTTTTCAAATTCATGTATGCAGTAATTATATGTTTCATTCCATGCCCAGAGCATTGAAAATGTAAGGTCGGCAAATGAATTATCTCCAATATACTTTTCTATTACCTCCTTGTCAGAAAGATCAAGCCTTTTGAAAATTCCCTTATTAACAAAATCATCTATAAGCTTCAGACTGTCTTTACGCTTCTGAGTGCTGTTGTATGGAGAAAAAAGTATATTTTCCGGATTCTTCAAATAAAACATTATCAATCTCTCTTTCTAAAAACAAAGGCAAAACCGCCCGAATCACCTGAAAGTTATATCCCATTTGTCCGCCTTCATAACAGGATGCAGATCATTTTTTGCTTTTATAAGTCCCGGAAGTCCGAGATCTTCTTCTTTATTAAGATACTTATATCTTGAACATATCGTTCTGGCAAGTTCCCTGAAAATCAATGTATATGCCATATCAGTAACGCTTCTGTTAGCCTTTTCCATATTACAGTCAAACGTATCTGAATTAATAGCAGAACCGGCGCTGAATGCGCACAGCTTTCCATCAAAATACATCATTACGCCTTCCATTTCAAGCTTTTCAAAGTTCATGAAAAATTTATGTATTGCAAGCTGTTCATAAACGGCGGTATAATTTTTTTCCCTTAAATTGTACTGACACGTCGCAAGATAAATACATTTTTCATAATCCTCATAACCGTCTATTCTTTTAAACTCAAATCTTCCGGCGTAATCACGCTCAAATTTTCTGCATTTACGTCCCCTGTTTCCTTTCGGGTCAGAAAGCTCGCTGCTGTCATATATATAATCTGAATAAAGAGGCTCGCAAACAACGTCAAAGCTGTCACCATAGTATTCTCTCATAATCTGAAGATTTTCGTATGTAAGAGAAAGTATATTCAGCGGAACGCCGGCTTTTATGCTGACCTTTCTCATCTCCTCAACTGCTCCTCTGATATCGCCATCACCAGGAGGATATAAAAAGCTTACTCCGTCTGTAAACGAGCCTATAAGACAAAATCCATCGTAAATGCAGTATCTGTAATCAAGCATTTCCTGCCATCCATAATTATTGGAGAAATTATACTCGCAGGTTCTGTAGTCCGATTTTTTCAGATACGGCATTATAATATCCCTGTCCTGAAGTTCTATTTTTTTAAACATGCGCTGTACTCCTGTTTATACAATCTGACGTCGTGCAAGCTCAGCAAATTTTCCATCCAGCTCCATAAGCTCTTCATATGTTCCCTCTTCTGCAATTTTACCCTTGTCAAGATAAATTATCCTTGAACAGTTTTTTATAGTCGAAAGCCTGTGAGCAATAACTATTCTTGTACAGTCCATACCTTCAAGAGTATTTACAACCATCGCCTGAGTTATATTGTCCAGAGCAGACGTTGCTTCATCAAACATTAAAATATCAGGTTCTGAAACAAGCGCTCTTGCAATAAGAAGTCTTTGCTGCTGTCCGCCGGAAAGACCTCCTCCGCCCTCGGATATCATCGTAAACATACCCATTGGCATTTTTCTGATATCCTCGGCAAAGCCTGAACGCTCGGCTGCCTTCCACGCATCATCCACTGATTTCCATGGAGCACAGATTACAATATTTGAGTAAATATCGCCTGAAAAAAGCTTTCCGTCCTGCAATACAACTCCGATTCTGCGGCGGACGCTTCTCAGGTCAAGTCCATCCATGTCCTGCATATCATAAAAAACAGAACCCGACTGCGGTTTTTCAAAACCCAGCAATATTCTCATAAGCGTAGATTTTCCACAGCCTGATGAACCAACGATCCCGATATATTCTCCTGATTTTATATGAAGCTCCAGGTCGTTTATAACATACGGCATTTCTTCATTATACCGAAACTTGATACGATTTAATTCAACATCCCCTCCAAGCTTATCGACTCTCTTTTTATGTCCTGAATTTTCAGGAATCTCCTCAAGAATTGGCCGGAGCATTTCAACTGCCGGACGAAGCGAGGCAATCTGTGTTGTAATATCGGCAATCTGCATAACTGCTCCGGTAAAAAGTGCAAAGGCTGCGTTAAAAGCTATGTAGTCGGAAGCGCTCATATTATGGGAATATGCTATAAAATACAAAACGATCGTTCCTGAAAAAATCACAAGATTTGAAACTGCTCCCGAAATTATTAAAAAAGGGTCAGGCATTACTTTAAGTCTGCTGTAAAGCTTTGCCCATCGTGAATATGCCCGTATTTCCGCTCCGGCTGTTTTTATCTTTGCAATTCCTTTAATAAGCTGAAGAACCATACCGGAAAGCTTTCCGTTTATGCCATTATTATGATTTTCATGCCTTATCTGCATAAATGCCGTAAATGCATATACAGCTATCATAAGAACAATTATGATAAGCGAAGGAAAAAACATATCCGGAGATATGAAACGTATCTGGAAAAGATACATAAATGAAAAGGCTGATGCCAAAATTGTCGGTATGAGCTGACCTCCGAGTATTTCACAAATTTGTCCAACAGCTCCGGCTCGCTGAGCAAGCTCACCTGAATCATATTTCTTAAAAAATCCGACCGGCAGCATGAGCAGTCTTGACCAAACCGCATTCTGCGCTCTCAGCTCCAGCTTATTTCCTATCCTCAGCACCCACACTGATCTTGCAAGACAAAATAACGCTGTTGTTAAAACAGTTCCGGCTATAAGAACACTTATACCAAATATTTTATCAGATGTTCCTGACGGCACTACCATATTAAAAATAAATTTATTGATAGCCGGCATGATCAGTCCTGTAAGTCCGGCTGCAAGACTTATAAGCAAAAGACATACTATATCCGATGCTTTAAAGGAATGTGCAAGAAATTTATAAAAATCCTTTACACTCAGCGAATGATTTTCAAAAGGAGTGTAAAAGCAATAGGCTTCATTTTCAAATTTGTCAGCATTATGGGCATTTACTTTTATAGCTGAGTTATTTTCATCATAGTAAATATAGCCGCCGCTGTTTGACGGTATAAGAGCATATGCCATATCATCTTTATCACTGCACAGTAATGGCATCGAACCATCAAGCCACCATTTTCCTGTAAGTACTATTTTTCTTCGCATAATGACCGTTTCGTTCATGACATACTGCATAATATTTTCAGCGTCATCCATATCGGCAGGAAATACGGGAATATCGATCCCTATTGAATCACATATAAGAGACATCTGCTTTGCAATATGACTCCTGTTCTCAGTTCTGACTTTATCAGATATCTTTCCAAGCGAATTATATACACTTCCGGCAGATAAACTGAGTATTTCAGCATCCAGTTCACGTCTTTTTTTTACCCTTTCAGAAAAAGTTTTCACTAACGCACCTCCCTATTCACTTTTTACAAGCTCTGCATACTTGCCATTAAGGCTTATAAGTTGTTCATGACTGCCTCTTTCAATCTCTTTACCATATTCAAGAACAATTATATTGTCTGCGTCTCTTATTGCAGAAAGTCTGTGAGCAATTATAATACATGTCATTTTTCTGCGTCTGACAGCGTCCATAACATTTTTCTCTGTCATAGGATCAAGAGCCGACGTCGCCTCATCAAGAATAATTATCGACGGTTCGGCAGCAAACGCACGAGCTATTTCAAGCCTCTGCCGCTGACCTCCGGAAAAATTTCCTCCGCCTTCTGTTATAACTGAATCATAGCCGTCTTTAAGAGCCATTATATCGTCATGAATACAAGCATCCTTACATGCTGATATTATGGTTTCTTCGGAAACAGTACTGTCCCACATAGTAATGTTATCTTTTATACTTCCGCCGAATACCGATATGTTCTGGTCTACAACCGCAACTGAACCGGTAAATACATAATGGTCAGTTTCGCTTATGCTCTTTCCGTCAAAAAGCAGTTCACCGCTTCTTGGTTCATACAATCCGGAAATAATTTTTGCAATGGTGGATTTTCCGCTTCCGCTTCCGCCGACAATTGCAATCATACTTCCTTTTTTTATTCTGATATTAAAATTTTCAATAAGCGCAGGTGCAAGAGGACTGTATCCGAAGGTCAGATTTCTGATTTCAATTTCACCGCTGAGTTTAGTGCAGTTTTCCTCAGAATTATCACTGAATTTCATATCAGTTTTATAATTCATAACATCATCAACTCTTTCCATGCTCCCGCCTATTTCCTGAAAAAGCTGAATAGAATTTACCAGCGAACCGACAGGAGTCAGAAAAAGATTAAGAAAGCTCTGAAAAGCCATAAGCGCACCAATGGTAAAGCTTCCGTTAAAGATATTATAAACGCCGATCATGAGTACTGCTCCGGAGCTTAGTCCGGACAATATCTGCGGAATAATGCTTATCATTGTATTGCGCCGTTTAAGTGCAAGTACTGAATTATTATACTTTGCCTGATAACCAGAAATTTTCTCAAAAAAACCATACTCTGCACCGCTTGCCTTTATGGTTTCAATCATCGAAACCGCTGCTGCTATTATTCCGGAAAGCTTTCCGCTGTCACGTTGTATCGACTTTGCTGCATTTACATTGCGTTTTGATACAACCAGTATGAGAATAATATTCAAAGCTGCCATTACAATTCCTATCAGCGCCATAAGCACACTGTAATATACCATAACAGCAAGATAAATGCCTATCATTATAACATCGACTACAACAGGTATGATCTGATTGCATAGAATCTGAGCAATCTCGTTGTTGCTCTGCTGTCTTGATGAAATATCCCCTGCAAAACGCTGAGAGAAAAATTCCACAGGAAGTCTGAGAATATGCCACATAAAGGATGAGGATGAGCTTATACTCATTTTCGCCTGAAGCTTTGCAAGATATATACTTTTTAATATTTCAACTGCAAATTCTGCAATGAGAGCTATAAACATAGACATCAGAAGCGAACCCATTCTTTCTGATGAATCCCCTATAAGCACATCATCAGTAAACAGCTTGTAAAAAACAGGTTTTATAAGCGAAACAACAGAAGCAATAAGTCCCATTAAAAGAATAAATATCATTACTCCACGACAGTCTCTAAGCTTATTTCTGACGTATGTAAACGTGCTTTTTGGTCTTCCTGTCGGAACAAAGCTTTCAGACGGACTGAATTTCAAAACAATTCCCGTAAACGATCTATCAAATTCGTCCATGTCAACCAGAACTCTTCCGCCAGCCGGATCATTAATTACAGCTTTCCCGCCCTTGAATCCGCAAAGTACAACAAAGTGATTAAAGTTCCAGTGAATGATTACTGGAAATTCTGTTTCCTGTTTCAGCTTTTCAACACTCATCCGGAATCCGCCGGCATTCATTCCATGATGTTTTGCCGCAAGAACTATATACTTTGCGCTGCTGCCGTCCCTGGAAACATTGCAGTCCAGACGCAGACGCTCAAGCGGTATGTATCTTTTATAGTATGCCAGTATCATCGCAAGAGAAGCCGCACCGCATTCCAGAGCCTCCATCTGCAATATTACCGGAACATTTGTAACCCTTTTTTTCATCATAAAACTCCCGGTCATTCTAATTCAGAAGCATTTCCACAGGAAGATATTCGTCCGCAGAAACTATTATCGAACATTGCGTACCCAGCACCACAGAAAGTCCCTCGCCTTTTTTATTGGACCATTTATACTTATTTTCAGATTTTTCATCAAAATCAAGTCTGATCCTTACTTCAACGCATACACCATCAGGTATTATATTTTCAACGTAGGACAACGTTCCCATCCGGGCTATTATGCTTTCCTCCGAAACCGGAGTGTCAGATACAGCTGTAACAACGCCTGTCATATAACCATATTCTTCTCTTGGGGCATATACCGGCGATACCTGCGCTGTCATGCCAAGCTCTATGTCATTTGAATCCTGAAGCGGAACATATGCTACAACTTCATTATATCCGCTGTCTGCCATTATAGCGGCAATTGTATCTCCGGCAGAAAGCGAACTTCCGATACTCTTGACAGTCTGGATATACCCGTCAGTATTGCTTTTAATAACTGTAGACGCAATATAGGATTCGATCAGTCCGTCAAGACGTTTTGATTCAGTAATATATTCTGCGGATTTTTTATCAAGACTCTCCGCCTTATAACGACAGTCATTTATCTCGGAAAGCAGCTCATCATTTGAAACAACGGCTATTATATCTCCTATCTGGACATAATCACCATTATTTACAAGAACGTCAGTTACAAGACAATCTCTCTCTGTAAAGCATGAAATAATATTATTATTTGTAAAAACAACACCATACATATTTATTCCGTTTGTAATTTTATATGTAAATCCCCATATTACAAACGTAACAAACGCCACAGCAAATGCAGCGAAAATAATCCATGCCGACGGACGCATAATTTTAACCTGTCTGTCAAGCTGCTCCGGCGTTGACAGGGTATCAAGCGAACTCTTTCTGAACAATTCAGCCATATTGTCCTCCAATCATTCTTTCATTCTGAAAGCTCCATCATAAAAAACAAGCGTGTCATATCCCGTCGGAACAAGCGCCCCGTTTTCATCATACAGAACCTTGCCGTAAACTCCGTCATGTCCTTTTTCAGTCTTTATCTGTGCCATAATATCTTCGGGAGCTTTTGCATCGGACGAAAATGCATTTCCAAGTATTTTTATAAGATCATACGACTGAACAGCCTTTTCCAGCATATCCTTTCCGTACTTTTCCTTAAAGCGTTCGGAAATAATATTTCTCTCATCAGTTTTTCCTGTTATATACAAAGGTACAATTACTGTTCCGTCAAGATACTCGCCGTTTTTATCAATATCATCTTCAGTATCCATTACATAATCAGAAATGACCTGTATATCTGAACCTTTTTCACGAAGCATTCTTACAAGATCACTGTTGTAACAGAAATAATTGCTCACACATACAGCATCGATACCAAGACTGCACCATCTTGCATATGCAATGTCGAATTCCTCCTGTGTAAATGGGCCTATTACTGTATCTGCCAGAACCACAGATGAATCGGATAACTGGGACTGCATTCCCTTGAGTTCATCCTTTTCATATTCAGTGTCCGAGTGACAGAAGGCAACCTTTTTAAAGTTGTTGTCCGTAATGTACTGTGCCATAATGCTTCCGGCAGTCTTTGCATTTATGAAATCAGCTATCAGATATTCATATTTGTTTTCAATCGTATGATTATAGCATCCGTTAGTAATTATAAATGGCTTTTCTGCCTTTTCATATATGTCAGCAATTATATCTACAAAATCAATTTCCTGTTTTACTATAACCGCTGCGATACTGCTGTCAGCTGCAATCTTATTCGCATAGGATATTGCCTTGTGATAATCGGCGTCATCATCAAATGCAACTATTTCAAGATCAATTCCTGTTGCTGAAAAAAAATCCGCTGCTGCAAGCTCCATGCCCTCAAGCGTCTGACTGTCATTATAAAATACGTCATCACCCGTAACGGCAATTTTAATCACATTATCTGTCATAGGCTTCCAGACCATTTCCGCATCTTTGCAGCCTGTAAGACAGGATAACAAAAAACTTGCACAAATTATAGCAACTGTTCTTTTTTTCATATTTTCACCTCACCGCTATCAGAACATGCTACGATAAACGTCATTATACAACAAAAGCAGGCAGAATAATCTGCCTGTTTCT
>CAKSJL010000045.1 GCA_934463345.1 uncultured Oscillospiraceae bacterium
TTATTATAGCAAAGCCATTTTCTCTGAAAACACGGCAGACTGTTGTTTTTCCTGCACCTGTCTGCCCCGTCAGACCTACAATCATTACATTTTCAAAACAGTTCATAGGTGTATCACCTCAAATCCGGCTGCTCTCAGCAGTCGATTATAAACTGCAAGCCCCTCACCTTTCTTTGAAGGAGGTCTGACAAAAACGGTTTCTGCACCAAGATCGTCAAGCTCACGAAGCTTTGAAAACAACATATGTGCTTGCTGACGGCTGTTGTCACCATAGGTTAGATATCGGCATGGTATATTGTAATTAGTATCACTGTCATGAATCAAGCAGTAAACATTGTCTCCATTATTTTCAATAATGAATTTGCAAAAATCATCAATGTTTCCATCAATTATAGTAACATTCGCCTTTGGAGAATAATGTTTATACTTCATGCCTGGTGAAAGAACCTTACGTCCTTCCTGTATATCATTTATTATTGCATCATCAACAATAACTTTTCCAGCAATTTCTTCAATCATTTCTTTAGTGATACTTCCTGGCCTAAGAATTCTTACAGTATTTTCATCATCAAAACATATAACAGTAGATTCAACACCGTAATTGCACTCACCGCCGTCTATTATTGCCGGAATGATATTTTTCATGTCGTTTAAGACATGCTGGGCTGTTGTTGGACTTGGATATCCGGATTTGTTTGCTGACGGAGCTGCAATAGGACCTGCCAGAGCAATAAGCTTTTTCATTACTGGATGAGAAGGCATTCTTATACCAACTGTTTCAAGTCCTCCGGAAGTTTCATACGGAACTATCTTATTTTTAGGCACTATCATAGTGAGTGGTCCGGGCCAGAACCTATCTGCAAGACGGTAAAAAAGCTCTGGAACATCATGAGCCAGCAACTTTACTGTATTAATACTGCATATATGAACTATCAGCGGATTATCTGCTGGTCTGCCTTTTGCTGCAAAAACAGCTCTGACCGCTTCCGGATTAACAGCATCAGCTCCAAGTCCGTAAACTGTTTCAGTTGGAATTCCTACTACCTTTCCGTTTTTTATTAAATTTGCCGCATAATCCAGATCCTCTTTGGAATCTGACAATATCCTGGTTTCTTCCATTTTATCAATTATTCTGCTGCATTGCAAGCTTTGCCGCCTGATCAGCGGTAGCCAAAGCGTCCAGCACTTCCTCCAAATTTCCATTTAATACATCCTCAAGACGATATATTGTAAGTCCGATTCTGTGATCTGTAAGACGACCCTGAGGATAATTATATGTTCTTATTCTTTCTGACCTGTCTCCTGTTCCGACCTGTGTTCTTCTTTCAGTAGCAATTTTGTCATGCTGTTCTCTCTGTAATTCTTCAAAAAGTCTTGAGCGCAGTATTTTCATTGCCTTATCCTTATTCTTGAACTGACTTCGCTCGTCCTGACATTCAACTACAACACCTGTCGGAAGATGTGTAATTCTTACCGCTGATTCTGTTTTATTAATATGCTGACCACCTGCGCCGCTTGCACGAAAAACATCAATTTTCAGATCAGCAGGATTTATTTCAAGCTCAACTTCATCTGCTTCCGCAAGAACAGCAACCGTAACTGTTGAGGTGTGAATTCGTCCTTGTGATTCTGTTTCCGGAACCCTCTGAACCCTGTGGACGCCGCTTTCGTATTTAAGTCGTGAATAGGCACCTTCACCATTTATGAGAAAGCTTATTTCCTTATATCCGCCAAGTTCTGTAGGATTTGAATTTAAAACTTCCTGTTTCCAGCCTTTTGATTCTGCGTACATTGTATACATTCTATAAAGAGAGTTGGCGAAAAGCGCTGCCTCCTCGCCTCCTGCGCCCCCTCGTATTTCGATGATAACATTCTTAGCATCATTAGGATCTTTCGGAAGAAGCAATATTTTCAGTTCTTCAGCGGTATCTTCCATCTTTTTTTTGGATTCTTCAAATTCGGACTGAACCATTTCTTTGAATTCTTTATCCATTCCGCCAGCTTCAAGAAGATCCTTTGCTTCATTAAAGCTACCCTGCGCTGTTTTATATTCGCTATACTTCTCAATGATAGGTGTCAGATTCTTATATTCCTTCATGAGTTCTGCAAATTGTTGCTGATTGTCAGCTATTCCTGGCTCAGAAAGTTTATTGTTAAGCTCATTGTAACGCTGCTCCATCAGTTCTATTTTATCAATCACTTTTCAGTCCATCCCTTTTAAGTCTTATTTTTCTTCGTTTCTGATTATTTTTTTTATATTTTTTTCGATTTTATTTCTCGGTATCATAAATTCTCTTGAGCATCCAAGGCATCTGAGCTTAAAATCCATTCCGGATCTAATTACATACATCTCAAAGCTTCCGCAGGGATGCTTCTTTTTCATAACAAGTATATCCTTAGGTCTTACATCCACATTCAGACACCATCCTTTCACAGCAATATATAATATATGATTTTCAGTCACTATTTTTATCTTGATTTATTAAATGATTTATACTGTAATATTTTTGAAATGCATATAATCAAGACACACTATTTATATTATACCCTATTTTTTTTATTACGGCAACATTTTCTACAAATATTTTTGTGAATTTATCGAAAAATATCAGTGTATACTAGATTTTAGAGAAAAAATGAAGGCAAAAACGCGAAAGGATGTATAATCATGAGAAAATACACTAATGTAAGCGGGGAATTTGAAAGTATGGAACAAGCTGAGGCAGCTGCCAGGATGCTTCGAGAAAACCTTGATGGAAAAAAGAAAATTACCATTGTAAAAAATCAGGGCAGATACAGAGGATGTGCCCAAAACAGCAGTGATATTACTATTTCAGAGGGAGATGCACTGCTTGTTTTTCCATATTCAACTCACTCTCATAACTTTCTTTCTGGAATGTTCAGCAGAAAAGCGGATGAAAGCCAGATAAATGAACTGCTGCTTACCAAATCAGTTACAGCTGAACTGATTTGTGAAGAAAGTCAGCGTGAAAAAGCATTACAGATTTTTAATTCTTTTGGTGGATACAGTATAAAAGGATAGTATACACATCATAGAATAACCGCTGATTCTCAGACATATAATTATAGCAACCCAATAAAATTTTGCTTCACAGCCTTTTGCAAAAAAAATGTTCTGCTCTCCCCTGCTGAACTTACCTGTGTAGTGCATATTTTATTGGATTGCTGTAACTACATGTTCCAGATAAGAGACGCTGCGGCAAATACAGTCTGAACAATAAAACAATGATTCCATATGAATCGGAAAGGCATGAAACAAATGAAATTATATCAACCCGAAGGATGTCTTATAAATACTCCGGAAAATATAAGACTTACGTCTACTTCCGCAGGAATGCATGAAGCAATGGCAAATGGAAAAATACTCGAAGGCAGAGTAAGTGTATGTGACAATGAGCATAATATGCTTGTAAGTTTCCCATCAATGAAAGGTATAATCCCCAGAACAGAAGGTGCACTCGGTATAGATGATGGTTCTACAAGAGATATTGCACTTATTTCCAAAGTCAACAAGCCCGTTTGCTTTAAGATAATAGCAATAAACACTGATAGAAACGGCAATGAAACGGCTGTTCTGTCAAGAAGAGCTGTTCAGGAAGAATGTCGGAGGGAATACATAAGCAGGCTTATGCCCGGAGATATTATTCCGGCAAAGGTAACTCACTTAGAGCAATTTGGTGGATTTGTAGATGTAGGTTGTGGGATTCCCTCTCTTATTCCAATAGATGCAATATCAGTCTCTAGGATATCTCATCCATCAGACAGATTTTCTGTCGGTCAGGATATAAGAGTCATTATAAAGTCTCTCGAAGGCGGAAGGATATGGCTTTCACATAAGGAACTACTTGGCACATGGAGCGAAAATGCTCAGATGGTCAAAACAGGTGAAACAGTTTCAGGAATAGTACGTTCTGTTGAAGAATATGGTATTTTTATTGAACTTTCACCGAATCTTGCTGGTCTTGCTGAGCCACGCCCTAATGTCAGGAAAGGACAGCATGCCAGCGTATACATAAAAGCAATTATTCCTGATAAAATGAAAATAAAGTTAATTGCAGTTGATGTATTTGATGCAGAGTATCATGTGGAAAAGCTGAAATATTTTTTTGAGGGTGATCACATTTCTCACTGGGTTTATACGCCTGAAAATTCATCAAAAGTTATAGAATCAGTATTCTAAGAATATAGTACAAAAAAGCAAGCAAACGGCAAAATACCTATGCTTGCTTTTTATTGTGAGCATGCTGGTAAAAAACAAGCATGCTCTTTTTGTGCTGTAAAAACAGACTATCAATCAACATTTTCAAATGCCTGGTCAATATCTGCTATAATGTCATTTATATTTTCAAGACCACACGAAAAACGAATCATTCCGCCGTCAATTCCAGCTGCAACAAGCTGTTCATCAGTCAGTTGTCTGTGAGTTGCACTTGCAGGATGCAGCACGCAGGTTCTTATATCAGCAACATGTACAACGTTTGAAGCAAGTTTCAGACTATCCATAAACTTAACAGCATTATCTCTTCCCCCTTTTATTGAGAAAGTTATTACACCACTGCAACCATAAGGCATGTATTTTTTTCCAAGTTCATAATATTTGTCTCCTTCAAGACCAGGATAGCTTACAGACAAAACCTTGTCACACGCTTTGAGATGCTTTGCGACAGCAAGTGCATTTTCGCAGTATTGTTTCATTCTGACTGCAAGTGTTTCAAGCCCGAGATTCAGCAAAAATGCAGAATTTGCAGCAGGGTAGCAACCAAAATCTCTCATAAGCTGCATTCTTGCCTTGACAATATATGCAAGCTTACCATAGGTCTTACAGTAACTTATTCCATGATAGCTCTCGTCAGGTTCAACAAATTCAGGAAAATTTCCGCATGACCAGTCAAAATTTCCTGCATCAACAATAACACCGCCAACCTGAACCGCATGCCCATCCATGTATTTTGACGTTGAATGTACGACGATATCCGCACCATGCTCAATAGGTCTGCAAAGAATAGGTGTAGGGAAAGTATTGTCAATTATAAGCGGAATATTATTTGAATGAGCAATTTTCGCAAATTTTTCTATGTCTAAAACAGCAAGTGCAGGATTTGCAAGCGTTTCTCCAAAAATCGCCTTTGTGTTAGGTTTTATTACCTTCTGAATTTCTTCAGGAGAATCATCGGCATTTACAAAAATGCACTCTATTCCGAGTCTTTTTAAAGTTACAGCAAACAGATTTACAGTTCCGCCATATATGGTAGAAGTTGAAATAAAGCTGTCGCCTGCATTACATATATTCAGAATTGCGCAAAGACTTGCTGCTTGTCCGCTTGAAGTAGCCATTGCAGCTGCACCGCCTTCAAGAGCAGCTATTTTATCTTCAACCGCCATAACAGTCGGGTTTTCAAATCTTGAATAAATAAGGCTTTTTGTTGGATCATCAAAAACTGCTGCAACATCATCCGTAGAATCATACACATAAGTTGTACTCTGAACGATTGGAAGTTGGCGAGGTTCAGTGTTTTTTGGTGTGTACCCTGCATGCAGACATTTTGTTTCTATATTCATTTTAACCTCCAGAAACCGCTTTCAAAAATAAGAAAGCATATATTATATTTGTTTATTTTATAATACCACATATTTCGTTACAGGTCAACCAATATAAAAAAATTATTATTTTTTCATAAACTTTTTGACAATCCGCCGATAATGTGCTATAATAAATAAAATACAAATAAAAACGAGTTAAACTATGCAATATTCATTGTTGCTGTGTGTTAAATGCTTGCGGAGGAGTATTTTAATGAATTCAAATACTTATGTGAACATAAATCCTCAAGGAAAAAAGATTAAGAAAACAATAATAATATGCGTTATCTTGCTTGTTGTTTTGATACTGGGATTCAGTTCGTTTTCTATTGTAGATCCAGGACATACAGGAGTTGTCATCACACTTGGAAAGGTATCTGACAAGGTTCTGGAGGAAGGAATACATTTTAAATTGCCTTTTATTCAGAATGTTGAACAGGTAGACAATCGTGTACTTAAAACCGAGGTTGAATCCAATGCTGCTTCAAAGGATCTCCAGACAATTTCATCAAAAGTTTCTATAAACTATCGTGTGAACAAAGCATCATCAGCTAACATTTATAAAAATGTGGGTTCTGATTTTACCAATGTTATTGTAAATCCTGCGATTCAGGAATGTGTAAAATCAATAGCTGCCAAATATACTGCTGAGCAATTAATTACAAATCGTGCTGTAGTTTCAACAGAAATGGAAGATGCAATCTCACAGAAAATAAACCCTTATGGTTTGTCTATTGAAGTATTTAATATTGTAAATTTCGACTTCTCTGACGAATTTAACAAGGCTATTGAAGCTAAACAAACTGCACAACAAGCTGCACTTAAAGCTGAACAGGATCTTGCAAGAATTAAAGTAGAGGCTGAACAGACTGTAGAAAAGGCAAAAGCAGAAGCAGAGGCATACAAGTTAAAAAATGAACAACTTACAGACAAAATCATTATGATGGAATTTGTAGACAAATGGAATGGCGAGCTGCCTAAGGTTTCTTCTGATGCCGGAGCTTTGTTTGATGTAAGTTCTTATGTTGATGGAAATAGTGTCGGATCAGATCAGGTAAATGAAAATGGAAATGGTGAAAAAGAATAAATGACATTTTGACACACATTAATACATTTTTTAAGAATCCAAGATTATTGTTGGCTAACTATATTGTTGTAAATTTTAAATTTATCGAAACTATTTAAAATTAAACATATAAGACGATATATCTTGTAGAAAGGGTAAGAAGATAATGAATAAATCTGATCTCATGAATTCTATTCAGAAAAATATGTTGCAAAGAGATTTTGCAGCAGCAGAATATAAGCTTATAAATGCAAATGTAACTGACAATGTACTGAGTGATTTAAAAATTGTTTTTACTATTTTTAACACTGAAAAAGAAAACAACTCTGATACATTATTTTTTGATTATTCTTTAGAAATAAATAATATAGTTGAGCACTATATCAAATTAAAATTTCTTTTAAGAAGAGTTGAATTTGATATTGGAGAAAATCCAGATATATTAATTATTGATTATATAAAAAAACATCAGATTAGTGTTTATGCCTTAATTGTAACAATTATGTTTTCTTCTGTTTTTAAGACAAATATACTAAATAAACTTGCCGTTCTGGTGTTTAATGCAAAAATGCATGAGATGGTTATTCCGCTTTTACAAAGTTCATATAACATTGATTCGGAAAACCCAGAAACACTTTTGAATTTTTCATATGTTTTGGCAAAATACGGTGAATATCAGCTTGCTGACAAATATTTAAAACGTATAAAACTTAGTTCTGTAAATTGTAAGTTTCAAAATGTGTTTAATGAATTAAAGGAGACTGATAATGAAACTTAACGAAAAAAAAATTGCATTTATCTCCTGTGTAAACAATGACTTGTATTATAATGAATCATTGGAATACATAAAAAACCTTACGATTCCAGACGGATATGAAATAGAAGTAATTAAAATAACTAATGCTGATTATATGACAAAATCATATAATCAGGCTATGCATAAATCCGATGCTAAATATAAAATTTACATGCATCAAGATGTTTTTATCGTTAATAAAAACTTTATATCAGATGTTCTTGAAATTTTCGAGAATAAAAAAATTGGACTCATAGGAATGGTCGGATGTGTAAATATTCCTTCAAAAGCAAATTGGTTTGATAATGGACTATGGACTGATGGAACTGTATATATTTGTGATGGCAATCAGGCATGCGAGTGGAAGTATAGTGATTTCCAAAAACCTTACAAATCTGTTTCAGCAGTTGATGCAATGTTGATGGCAACACAGTATGATGTTGAATGGCGTGAAGATATATTTACAGGATGGGATTTGTATGATATCTCACAAAGTATAGAATTTAAAAAATCTGGATATCAGGTCGTTGTTCCTTATCAGGAACAACCATGGGTAATGCATGATCATGGAATTTTAAATTATGAAAATTACAATCACTGGCTTGATGTTTATATAAATGAATATCAAAACTATATATATTCTTCCAAGGATATAAATGACATTATAACAATTGATACATCACTTGTGACCTCACCAATGGCAGGTTCAAACTTATATGACTCAAGGAGAAATATAGTAAAATCATATCCTGATAGTGTGGATGCTACAATAAGTGTTGTATCATATAACCGATACGATACAACTGTTACCTGTGTTGAAAGTATACTTAAAAATACATTAGGTATTATGTACAAACTAATACTTGTTTGTAATGGTTGTACCGATAATGGAAAAACACTTGAATATTTTAAATCTGTCAAACATGAAAATAAACTAATAATAAATATCACCAATAATTTAAGAGCTCCTTTTGCATATTCGCAAATTATGAAATATATTGAAGGAAAATATTATGTTCATGTACCAGATGACCTTATATTAACACACAATTGGCTTTCAAATTTGATTAAATGTGCTGAATCTAATTCAGAAATCGGTATGGTTACTCCAGTCTCTTCAAATGTCAGCAATTTTCAGTGTGTAAATCTTTCATTTAATAATTACGAAGAACTTCAAGCTGCAGCCTCAAATTATAATACATCAACTCCAAAAAAGTGGCATGAACGTCTTCGCCTTATAACATTAGGAACTCTTTTTACTCGAGAATGCTTGGAAGCAATTGGAAACATATTTGATACTGGTTTTTTTCATGACTTTGGAGATGATGATGTAAGTTTCAGAGTTAGACGTGCAGGATATAAGTGTATTTTGGCAAGAGACACATGGGTTCATCATAATCATGAATTTAATGATAGAGAGCCAGAAAAATTTAATAAATCAATAGATGCCGGAAGGAAAAATTTTTTTGATAAATACTATGGTATTGATGCATGGGATGACGTTAACAATTTCGTTTTTCCATATATAAATGACTTTATCGAACCTCCAGCAGAAAAAAGCAATGTAAAAATTCTAGGTGTTGATGTTAAATGTGGAACACCAATTTTAGATATTAAAAATAAAATTCGTGAATATGGAATTTATGAAGCAACCACTTCTGTATTTTCACAGGAAAGCAAGTATCATATTGATCTTGAAACAATATGTAATGACAAGGTTATTTGTGATAGAATTGAATACTTTTATTCTTCCATGGCTTCTGAAAGATTTGATTTTATTATATTTGGCGAGTCAATAAATTCATATGCTAATTTTACAGATATATTAAAACATGCATATTCACTTTTAAATTCTAAAGGGCAGTTATTTTTCCGATTGAAAAATACTCAGCATATATTTTCACTTTTTAATATGATTGGAAGTCAAGTTAAATTTGAAGATAATGTGTTTAGTTGTACAGTCGATAATCTAGTAGAAAGATTTAATAACAATAAGATAAAATTTTCATTGATAAATAAAGAAAACTATCAGATTCAACCTGAGGGCATAAAAACCCTAAAACAATTGCTTTCTGCAATATCAGATAAAGAAGAAAACTATTTAATAGAAAAACTTATCACCAATTATTATTGGTTTAAGATAACAAAAGATAAATGAAGGTGTTGTATGGAATTAAATACAATAGAATATATTCTTGAAAAAATCAGATATTTTAATTCCAAACTAATTGTTAATATCAAAAAAACAAAGCTTGAAGATATTGATTCATGGTTTTATGACAAAGTCTTAGGGGAAATCACTAACAAAAACCATAGTTTTTTTCAAATAACAGGTATTAAAAAATCTGTAAATCAAAGATGCTTTGAGCAGCCAATAATTATACAAAATGAGATTGGATATCTTGGTATAATCAGAAAAAAGATTAACAATGAATATCACTATCTTATGCAATATAAGGTTGAACCAGGAAATATTAATAAGATTCAAATCTCCCCTACTATTCAGGCTACAAAAAGTAATTTTACTCAAAAGCATGGTGGAAGAAAACCTGCATATCTTGATTATTTTATTGATGCTTCAAAGTATAAAATAATTGCTGATCAGATACAATCTGAACAATCATCCCGTTTTCTTGGAAAAAGAAATCGTAATATTATAATTGAACTTCCTGAGAACACGAAGATAAAGGTTCTTGATTGTCACGATTGGATGACACTAAAGCAGATAAAACAGCTTATGAGGTATGATAATATTGTTAATATGGATACCAGAACTGTTTTATCATGCATTCCTACTTCAGTTGAGTATCATACAGAACATGAAATTAATCAGGTGAAAAATTCATTTAGTGATAAATCTTTGTTTAACTCTATTTATTATGGTGACAAAACAAATCATATTCCTTACATATATCAATATATTAATAATTTTAAAATGTTTAGTAACGTTACAATAGAAAAAATACCTTTATTTAAACTAAAAAATTGGTCGATGGAAAATGGTGAATTTATTTCAAAAATACCTTTTAATTTTAAAGTTATTTTTTGTAATATAAATATTGAAGGAAGAGAAGTACAAAGTTGGGGTCAACCACTTTTTGAAGCAACTGGAATGGCGTTGTTTGGGTTATTCACATGTATAGATAATGGTATTAGGAAGTTTTTGATTAAATGCCGACCGGAAATAGGATGTTTTGATGCCATTGAAATTGGTCCCAGCGTTCAAAAAGAATTTATTTCAAATAAACCTGAAGACAAGGTAGAGCATTTATTTAATGAGATGTTAAATAAAAAGCAAGGTGTACTATTCAATACAATTCTCTCAGAAGAAGGTGGAAGGTTCTATCATGAGCAGAATCGTAATGTAATAATTGAAATTGAAAAAAACAAATTAGAACTGCCAAAAGAATACTTTTGGTGTGATTACAAAACACTTAATATGCTTATTCAGGTTAATAATACATTAAACATACAACTACGAAACTTGCTGTCAGTACTGGAGTTTTAGAAATGAAAAGAATAGGTATAATATGTCCAGCAGAAATAGCTTATCGCCGTTTTATGCCAGCACTCATAAAATCAAAAGAATTTAATTTTATTGGTATTGCTGTTGCCGATGATTTAGAGTGGCAAGGCGATTATAATGAAACAATTAGGTGCTCTGAACTTGAAAAAGCAGAAATGTTCACTAAAAAATATGGTGGAACAGTTTTTAAAAATTATTATTCACTTATAAATAGCAATGATGTTGATGCAATTTACCTTCCACTTCCTCCCTCGTTGCATTTTAAATGGGGAAAATCTGTTCTTGAAAATGGAAAACATCTTCTTATTGAAAAACCATCATCAACAAATCTTTGTGACACAAAAAAATTGATTGAGATTGCCAACAGAAATAATCTTGCGATTCATGAAAACTATATGTTTAAGTATCACAATCAAGTTGATTATATAATAAATATGATGAATTCAGGAAAGATTGGACATATAAGATTAATAAGAGCAGCTTTTGGCTTTCCTGAACGTAAATCATGCGATTTTAGATACAATCGCTCTATGGGTGGAGGTGCGCTTCTTGATTGCGGCGGTTATCCATTAAAACTTGTACAAATGTTATTAGGAAACACAGCCAAAATCACTACATCAAGATTAAATTATACAAGTAAGTATAATGTTGACATTTATGGAACAGCGACAATTGAAAATGAAAATGGTACAACTGCTCAGATTTCGTTTGGTATGGACAATTCATATAAGTGTGAACTTGAAATATGGGGAAGTAAAGGAACAATATTTACAAATAGAATTTTTACAGCTCCCCCAAACCTCGAGCCAATAATTGAATTAAAAAATAATGATCAACCAACACAGGAAATTATGCTTAAGCCTGACGACTCTTTTTGTAAATCTATAAATAATTTTTCAGAACAAATTGAAAATCCAATAGAACGAAAAAAAAGTTATATTGAAATTATAAAACAAATGGAAATGGTGGAATCGTTTAAAAATGGATTATAACATAAAATCATCAAATCTTGAAGGAGTAAAAATTATTCAACCTAAGATTTTTGAAGATACAAGAGGTTTTTTTTGTGAAATGTTTGAAAAGGACACATTTAGTAAACTTGGCATTGATTCAGAATTTATTCAAGTATGTGAAAGCCTTTCAATTTATAAAAATACACTGAGAGGTATTCACTTTCAAAATGCGCCATATTCTCAGGAGAAAATAGTAAGATGCACACAAGGTGCTGTAACTGATGTTATTATTGACCTTAGAAGGGATTCTAAAAATTATAAAAAATATATAACATTAAAACTTTCTTCGGAAAACAGAACTATGGTTTATATCCCCAAAGGATTTGGTCATGCTTTTTTAACGCTTGAAAATAATTCAATTGTAAATTATATGATTTCAGGAAAATATTCTCCTGAAAACAGCAAATCAATTAGATGGAATGATCCAGAAATAAAAATCAATTGGCAAGTTAATGAACCTTTTTTATCGGAAAAAGACAAAAATGCTCCGTTGCTTGCCGAAAGTGATATAAATTATTAAAAGGATGGTTTATATGAATAATTATTGCAGATTTTGCGGAAATGAATTAAAAGACACCTTTGTCGATTTGGGCTTGTCCCCTGTTTCTACGGAATATCTTTCTACAGAAAACAGTAAAAAAGGAGAGATGTTTTATCCTCTTCATGTTCAGGTTTGTTCACAATGTTTCTTAGTTCAAGCGGAGGTTTATTCAAGTCCTGAGAAGATATTCAATGATTATAGGTACTTGAGTTCAAATTCCATGATGTGGCTTAACCATGCTAAAAATTATGTTTCAATGATAACAAAAAAGCTGAATCTCGACAATAATAGTCAAGTTGTTGAAATCGCAAGTAACGATGGCTATCTACTTCAGTATTTTAATGAAATTGGAATAAAAAATTATGGCGTCGAACCTGCTGAAAATTGTGCTGAAATCGCAAGAAAAAAAGGAATAGATGTTGTATGTGATTTTTTCGGGAAGGAAACGGCAAAAAAACTTTCTATAGAGCGTGGAAAGGTTGACCTTATACTTGGAAATAACGTTCTTGCACATGTGCCTGATATAAACGGTTTTGTTGAAGGAATCAGTATTCTTTTAAAAAGTACAGGCTCTGTCACAATGGAATTTCCACACCTGCTTAACCTTATTAAATATGTACAGTTTGACACAATTTACCATGAACATTTTTCATATCTTTCACTTTTCACAATAAGTCAGGTTTTCGAAAAACATGGATTAAAAATATATGATGTAGAAAAACTTAGTACTCATGGTGGTTCTATCAGAATATATGCCGAACACGTTGAAAATAATATTCCTGTAAGTAACAATGTTGCTTCAATTATTTCCGAAGAAATTGAATTTGGAATAAATAAAATTGAAACCTACAGTGCATTTGAGGAAAAAGTAAGGAATATAAAATATAAAACTATGCAAACACTTTCTGAAATCGTTTTAAGCGGAAAAAAATTAATTGCATATGGTGCTGCGGCCAAAGGAAATACCTTTTTAAATTACTGCGGTATCAGTAAGGAATATTTTCCTTTCATCGTTGATGTAACACCAGAAAAACAGGGACTCAAACTACCTGGAACATTAATAGATATTGTTTCAGAAGATGAAATTATTAAATTTAAACCTAATTATATTGCAATTTTACCATGGAACTGGAAAACAGAAATTATTCAACGTCTTGAATTTACAAGAAAATGGGGTTGTAAGTTCATCACATTTATTC
>CAKSJL010000046.1 GCA_934463345.1 uncultured Oscillospiraceae bacterium
TTTCTTTATGAATCCGACAATCGACTCTACCTCCTTTGTCGAACACAGACAGCCCTGAACTCTGAGAGGCTTCTGCATGCCGTTCGGATAATAGAGCATATCTCCGTAACCTAAAAGCTTTTCAGCGCCCTGTGTATCAAGAATAGTTCGTGAATCTACCTGTGACTGTACTGAAAGCGCTATACGGCTCGGAATATTTGCCTTGATAAGACCTGTGATAACATCTGTGGTCGGACGCTGTGTTGCAATAATAAGGTGCATTCCCGCAGCTCTCGCCATCTGTGCCAGACGGCATACCGAATCCTCAACCTCTTTTGATGCTGCCATCATAAGGTCTGAAAATTCATCTATTGCTATTACAATCTGCGGAAGCTTCTCCAGTCCCTTTGAATCTGCCGCTTCATTATACCCGCCCAGATCCCTTACATTATTGTCCGCAAAAAGCTTGTATCTTCTCAGCATTTCCTGAACGCCCCAGTTAAGCGCACCTGCCGCCTGTCTTGGATCGGTGACAACCGGAATAAGAAGGTGAGGAATGCCGTTATATGTTGTGAATTCTACCATTTTAGGGTCGATAAGTATAAGTTTTACCTCATCAGGATTTGCCCGATAGAGTAGCGACATAATTATTGAGTTTGTACATACTGATTTACCTGAACCTGTTGTTCCGGCAATTATCATATGCGGCATTTTTGCCACATCTCCGACAATAATATTTCCGGCAATGTCCTTTCCGACTGCAAAGGCAAGCTTGCTTTTAGCACTTTTGAATTCCTGACTCTCGATCACTTCACGAATGGAAACCACATCCTGATTGGTATTAGGAATCTCTATGCCGATAGCTGCCTTTCCCGGTATCGGTGCTTCAATACGAACGCCTGCCGCTGCAAGATTCAAAGCAATATCATCCGAAAGATTGGTGATTTTTGAAACCTTAACGCCTGCCGCCGGCTGTATCTCATAACGTGTAACTCTTGGACCTCTCTGAATGGCAACAATTCTCGCCGTAACGCCAAAGCTCTTTAAAGTGCTTATAAGGGTATCTGCCTTTTCTTTCAGTTCTGCCGCCGCAAGGGGATCATTCGCCTTTGAAACCGATCTGCTAAGAAGATCGACAGGAGGCAGTACATATTTCTTTGCTGCTGCCGGCTTTATCTCAACATTTTCCGGCGCAGACATGGCAACTCTTTCCGCTTTCTGTGCAAAATTCTCCGGAACGTTTTCCTTTTCTCCGCCGACAACAGCCTTTTCAACAAGCACATCAAGCTCGTTTGCAGGAGCTTTATTTTCAATGACCTCTGCTCCGACAAGTGGTGCATTTTCCTTTTTGACCGGAACAGGAAGCGAGCTTTCCTCATTTATTGGTATATCAATATCTGAATCTGAATAGTATACCGGCTCTGATGGCTCAAACTGCGGTACTGATTCAGGCTCAGACTCAACGGGTATATCGACCGGATAACTGTCGTCCGGCACTGTATCCGATTCATTTCCCCCTGAATTTGCAAGATTTATTGCCTCCTGCTCTTCATCATATTCCCAGTCCTCATAAGCGTCAAGAATCCGGTTTTCTTCTCTTATCTGCTTCAGAGAATGAAACATTTTTACAAATGGCTTATAAAAAATTCCAAAAAACTGAAACAGCGTCAGGTTTGAAAGCAGCATTATGAAAATAAAAAGCAGTATACAAACTATTATTTTAGAGCCGATGCTTCCAAATACCTTGATAAGAGGCCATGCAATAAGAGCGCTTAAAAGTCCGCCGCCTTCAAGTTCAAGTCCGGCATGATACAGGAATTTACATTTTTCCATAAATGTATCGCCCTTTGCACCGCCGACAAACATTATCTGTACAACCGAGCTGCTCAGCAGTGTAAGTCCCAGACCCCACGCCGCACGTCCGGCAACCGTCTGCTGAGACCTTTCCATACTTATAAGGAGCGCTGTATAAATCAGTATTACAGGAACAAGAAATACTGCTACGCCAAAAAGTCCCCTTAAAAGGTTATGTATAAACAGCCAGCCGCTGTTTCCGCTTATAACCGTAAAAAGGAATATCAATATGCCGCTTGCAAAAAGTATCACAGACCAGAACTGGTTTATAGGATCCTTCTGAGCCTGGACAGATGTACGGCTTTTTTTGGGTTCGGACGCCGCTTTTTTCGTGCCGCTATCCTTCGCAGTGCTTTTCTTTCTCGCTGTACTTCCTTTCTTCTTGCTTTCTGCCACGTTTATTTTTTCCTTTCCTGAAACAGCGTCATATGCACTGTTTATTTTCTGAAATAATCGACAATATTCATTCCTACTGAATGTTCAAATATTCCGATACCTGTAATTACAATTCCGAGAATAAATGTATAAATTGCAAAAATCTTGAATTTATCAGACTTTATAAGCCAGTTCACCATTTTGATGGCACAGATTCCGACTACAGCCGCTACAACAAATCCTGCTGCAAAATTTAAAGGCTCTACGTTCATAGCATTCTGATCAACGGCGTCCTTTATCTGTAAAAGACATCCGCCGAGTATTGTCGGTATTCCGAGAATAAATGAATATTCAACGGCTGTTCCTCGCTCAAAACCGCAGAAAAGTCCGCTTGCAATCGTAGAACCTGAACGTGAAATACCCGGAAGCAGCGCAACGCCCTGAAATGCTCCTACCGTAACTGCATTTTTCACTGTTATATCGCCAAACTTTTTGTTTCCTTTGGAGCATCTGTCCGAAATAAACAGTATAACTGACGTATACAGGAAGCAAAGTCCCTCTATAACAATATCGTTGTCCTCTGAAACCTTTTCAAGGTGATTTTTAAATATGTAAAACGGTACAAGCATAAGAAGTGATATGATCATCATTATTATAGCTCTTCTTTCCGGATTCATGCTTTTCCAGCGAAATTTTCCGGTGAAGATATCCTTTATCATGGAAAACAGCTCAACTATCATAGCACATATCGTTTTTCTGAATGCTACAAATACTGCCACAAGTGTTCCGAGGTGCAGAATTGCTGAAAAAAGCAATGCACCATCACCGCTGTTTTTGGTAAAATGCTGATAAACCGAGAGATGTCCGGAACTTGAAACCGGCAGAAACTCCGTAAGTCCCTGTATAATTCCCTGTAAAACTGCTTCTAAAACTGACATAAATTCCTCCTGAAAACCAGCGGCAAAGCCGTATAGTACGGCTTCGCCCTAATTTATTAAGGCAACACCGCACAAAGCACGCCTGATGGATTTGCCTTAAATAATCTTGTTCTTTTTCTTAAAAATCTTCCTGTTATAATTTTCACATTTGTCAAGGTAAAAGTAAGGATCTGTTGAAAATACATCTTTTTTAACTGCCTGCGGTTCAGGCTCCTTATAAAAAATATCCGCCGGACTGATAATAGTATGCAAAATCATTTTACTCTCCATTCTTCCAAAGTCACGCTCTGTTATCCGGATATTTCTCATCAGACTGTTCAATAAGCTCATAGAGACATTCTATAGCGTCGCTTAAACCTCCAAGACTATCGATAAGCCCCGTTTCAACTGCACGTTCACCGTCAACAACCGTTCCGACATCCATAACAAGCTCGCCGGTCTGCATCATAAGCCTGCGGAAATCATCCTCACTTATTTTGCTGTTGGAAGTGACAAAGTTGACTATTCTGTCCTGCATTTTGTCAAAATAGGAAAGCGTCTGCGGAACACCCAGAACAAGTCCGTTCATTCTGACCGGGTGAATGGTCATTGTTGCCGACGGAACTATAAACGATCTCATCGCACTTACAGCAAGCGGCACACCGATTGAATGGCCTCCGCCGACCACAAGCGAAACCGTAGGCGTTTTCATTCCTGCTATAAGCTCTGCTATTGCAAGTCCCGCTTCAACATCTCCGCCGACTGTGTTTAAAATTATGACAAGTCCCTCAATTGAACGATCCTGTTCTATAGCAACCAGTGACGGAATTATATGCTCATATTTCGTAGTCTTATTCTGTGACGGCAATACATAATGCCCCTCAACCTGACCAATTATAGTCAGACAATGTATAAGGTGTTTTGCATTATGGGAAATAACCTCTCCTGTCTCTTCAATAAGCTCAGCTCTGTCAAGCTGCTCTTCTGTTTCCGTAGAGCTGTCATTTTCGTCCTGCTTTTCATTTTCATCAATATCCTGTGTATTCATGCGATTTTCCTCCAAAACACATAAGGCATCTACCGCACAACCTTTATGCGGTATCACCATAATTCAAATGCTATTAGTGTTATCAGGAAAATCAATTTTATACCCTGTCTTCAAATTAAAAATTATCTTCTGTATTACTGTTGCTGTGTACATATAAAGCTTATTATTTGCCCCTATGTGTACACTTTCTAATTATAAACCATTTTATAATTAATGTCAAATGAAAATCATAACAGCCATATCAAATCAATTTTCAAAGGAATGAACAAGAATATTTAAGAACACACAATTTACAGATAAAGAACTCTGATTATGTAGTATTAACTATATTCTGCAAACGTGCATTGACAATACTGTTAAAATAGTATAAAATATAAAACAGAATTGTACTGAAAAACATACAGTGCCTTAAAAATATGAAAGGACAGCTTTTTATTATGGCTTCACGAAAAAAAACAAAAATCAATTACATGAGGGTAATTTATACTTTTATGGCACTCCTTATAGTAATACTTATGATTTTCGGGGTAAGCCTTATTCTGAAAACTGATAAAAAAGAAAAGGAACAAAGCGTTCAGAATATTGACTCATCACTGAGCGAAAAAATCCAGATAGAATACCCGACTGAACCGGAGTTCCCTGAAATCTCATATCCGCAGAAACCGGCAGAAATAAAATCCTTCGGAGATGATATTGTCAGTAAGGCCGGAGTGCTTTTAAATGTAACAGATAATACAATTGTTGCCGGACGTGACGCTGAAAAGAAAATTTATCCCGCCTCAATGACAAAGGTTATGACGCTTATAATAGCTGTGGAGAATATGGAATCATTAAGTGATACATTTACTATGACTCAGGAGATCCTTGAGCCGCTTGTTGACGCTGACGCTTCAAGAGCCGGATTTGAAGTCGGTGAAACGGTTACTATAGAGGATATGCTTTACGGCGCTGTTCTGCCATCAGGCGCAGACGCAACTGTCGGACTGGCAGTAAAGCTCTGCGGCTCTGAAGAAAACTTTGTTAGACTCATGAACGAAAAGGTTGAATATCTTGGTCTTGAAAATACACACTTTATGAACACAAGCGGACTTCATGATGAAAACCACTACACAACCCCTGTTGAAATGGCAATGATAGTCGAATATGCAATGCAGAACGAGCTTTGCCGAAAGGTTCTGTCAACATACCAGTATACAACATCCTCCACGCCAAAGCATCCCGAAGGAATAAAGCTTGAAAGCACGATGTTTGGCAGAATGTACGGAAATGAGGTCGAAGAGGCGCTTATCGAGGGCGGAAAAACAGGTTATACGGATGAAGCGCAGAATTGTCTGACAACATTCGGCACAAAGGGCGGCAAGGAATATGTCACAGTAACATCTCTCTCATACGATTACTGGCTTTCGATCCATGACGCTTTCAACATTTATGCAAGCTATATAGAGCCAAAAACCGACATTAACATTGTTGCCGAATAAACAAGTCAAGATTGCCTTTGTGAATTATGCACATTAAATTTAAACATTACGCTGCTTAAAGTGTGACTTATTAATAAACATGTTTATTTTTCACGAAAACCGTTGACAATTTGCTCAAACCATGATATAATAGATTTCGTTGATTGGGAATATTTAAAATAAGCAGGTGTAGTTCAATGGTAGAATTCCAGCCTTCCAAGCTGGCTACGTGGGTTCGATTCCCATCACCTGCTCCAGATGCGCCTTTAACTCAGCTGGATAGAGTAACTGCCTTCTAAGCAGTAAGCCATTGGTTCGAGTCCAATAAGGCGCACCAAGCTTCTACGTCCCTTATCAGGGGCGTATTTTTATATGGTGGGTGTAGCTCAGTTGGTTAGAGCGTCGGATTGTGGTCCCGAAGGTCGTGGGTTCGACCCCCATCTCCCACCCCACAAAAGTCCGTTTTTACGGACTTTTTCTTTTTTATCATGAGAATTTTTTAAACGCCAAATACAGCCGGTATGTCAATTGGACATGCCGGCTGTATTTTTTAGAAGCTTAGAACCTGTTCAGGCTATTATTATAGTATTATAGAAGATATGCAAACAATCCGTCAACTCTTCACTGACTTTTTAAGGAGCGCCATAATTTCCTCTTCTGTTTTAAGCTTCATGACCTGAGCTGTCAGCTCATCAGCAGAAGCCTTTGTCCATTCGGAAATTTCCTTTCTTGTGTTGAGCACAGACGATGCGCTGACGCTGAATTCATCCAGTCCGAACGAAATAAGAAGTGGTATCATATACTTGTCAGCAGCAGCTTCTCCACACATTCCAACAGGTATTCCTGCACTGTTTGCACACTCAATAATGCGCTTTATTGAACGCAGAACTGCCGGATTAAATGCGGAATAAAGATAAGCAACATCTGCATTTCCTCTGTCTACTGCCATTGTATACTGCGTCAGATCATTCGTTCCTATACTGAAGAAATCCGCCTCTTCCGCAAGAATATCAGCAATAACAGCCGCAGCAGCCGTTTCCATCATAACGCCGACTTTAATATTTTTGTTGTACTCAATATGCTTTTCGTCAAGCTCTGACATCAGTTCCTTTATAATTTCCTTTACTGCTCTTAGCTCATCAACGCATGTCACAAGCGGCACCATTATTCTTATATCACCGTATGCACTGGCTCTGAGTATTGCCCTAAGCTGTGAAGTATAAAGCTCTCTATTCTTCAGGCAATAACGTACAGCTCTGAATCCAAGAAACGGATTATCCTCCTTTGAAAGGCCAAGATAAGGAATATTCTTGTCGCCGCCAATGTCAAGGGTTCTTATGATAACAGGCTTTCCTTTCATTATAAGCGCTGTCTTTTTGTATGCCTCAAACTGTTCATCCTCATTCGGCTGAGCAGCTCTGTCCATAAACAAAAACTCAGTTCTGAAAAGTCCTATTCCCTCACCGTCAGACTCAATAACCTTTCCGGCGTCATCCGGCTTTCCTATATTCCCCACAAGTTCAAATTTAATTCCATCAGCAGTAACAGTTTCCTTACCTATAAATCCGGAAAGAGCCTTCCTTTTTTCGATAAAATCAACACGCTTCTGGGTATACTCGTCTATCTGACCCTTTGTCGGATTTGCAATAATCTCGCCATCTCCGCCGTCAACGATAACAGTCATATCGTCCGCAAGCTGTGAAACAGCTGCTTTAACACTCTGAACTGCAGGAATCTCCATAGCCCTTGCAAGTATTGCTGAATGAGAGGTCCTTCCTCCTGTTTCGGTTATAATACCAACAATATTTTCTCTGTTTATCTCAGCAGTCATTGAAGGCGTCAGATCTCTTGCAACAAGAATCGTCTTTTTCGGTGCAGCGGAAATATCTGTTTCCTCACAGTCCAGAAGTATTGATAGAATCTTGTTCTTTATGTCATTTACATCTGTAGCACGCTGCTTTGTCAGCTCATCATCCGCAGAGGAGAATACCATAGCAAACATGTCGCAGACTGATGACAGAGCACTTTCAGCACACTGTCCGCCCTCAATAAGCTTTTCTATCTCGCCGTTCATATACGGGTCTTGTATCATGAGTATATGACCTGTTATAATCTCGGCTTCCTTTGCTCCGACAGAATTTTTTACACGCTGTGCCGTCTGTCTGGTTTTTTCGCAGAATTTTTCAACCGATTCTCTGTAACGTTTAAGCTCTTCTTCAGGAACACAGTCGGTTTTTGGAGTAAATTCAAGATCCGGCTCATGAACTATTAAAACCTTACCGATCCCATAACCCTCTGAGCAGCCTATTCCTTTAAGCATGGCATTCACCTCCAGACATTTATTCTCCGAAGCCGCTTTCTACAAGGCGAACCGCTTCATTTAATGCCGCTTCTTCATCTTCACCGCTGCACACAATTTCAATACTGCTTCCGCACTTTATGCATGCCGCAATAATGTTCATAAGACTTTTTCCGTTTATTTCATTGTTGTTGAACTTAATCATAACATCGCTCTTGAATTTGCTCATTGCTGTGGCAAATTCTCCTGCCGGACGCATGTGAAATCCCTGTGCATTTACTAATGTAATATTCTTTGATACCATAATAATTCTCCTTTTTCACTTTAGAACTTGTTCACATAGGCTATTGCACAAATCCTATGTGAACAAATTCTTAAAACGATAATTTTTCTTTTACTTTCTGAAACAGTCTTACGCGGACTTGTTTTCAATTTTTACATTTTTCTTTAAGATTCCCAGCAGAAGCATTCCTATAACAGAACCTACTGCAAGTGAAAGCAGATACATAGGCCAGTGTCCTACAACTGCAAATACGAAGATTCCTCCATGAGGCGCCATAAGTGTACAGTTGAACAGCATTGAAAGTCCGCCGGAAACGGCAGCGCCAACAAAGCATGCCGGAATAACTCTTAAAGGATCTGCCGCAGCATAAGGTATAGCGCCCTCTGTTATAAAGCTGAGACCCATGATATAGTTTACCGGAGCATTTCTGCGTTCGTCTTCTGTAAACTTGTTTTTAAAAAATGTTGATGCAAGAGCTATTGCAAGAGGAGGAACCATTCCGCCTATCATAACGGCTGCCATTACATCGTAGCTTCCGGAGGCTATTGCAGTAATTCCGAATACATAAGCTGCCTTGTTGAAAGGACCTCCCATATCTATAGCCATCATTCCTCCAAGAATACAGCCTAAAACAACCTTGCTTGACTCATTCATGGAATTGAGGAAATCCGTCAGCGCAGTATTGAGCATTCCCATTATCGGATTAACTGTACACATAATAACCGCAATCAAACCAAGACCAGCAAGAGGATAGATCAGAACCGGCTTTATACCATTGAGAGACTTCGGAAGTCTGTCACAGAGCTTTTCAAGCAGGAGCATCAGATAACCGCCTGCAAATCCAGCAAACAGTGCTCCTAAAAATCCGGACGGAACATCTCCTCCGACAGAAGCAAAGGTAGCGCCTGTTGTTGCAAGATAGCCACCTACAAATCCAACCAGAAGTCCCGGCCTGTCAGCAATACTCTTGCCAATATATCCCGCAAGAATCGGGATCATGAAGTTAAATGCATATCCGCCGATTGTCTTGAAAAATTCCGCCGCCGCAGTGTTTGTACCGAAATTTGAATCCTGCGGAGCGCCCGCAATCGTATCAATAAGAAACGCAAGGGCTATAAATATACCGCCGGCAACAACGAACGGAAGCATATTTGAAACGCCGTTCATAAGGTGCTTGTAAATCTTGCGTGTCCACTTTTCATCTCCTGAGCTTTCAGACGAAGCCGCCTTGACGCTGCTTTTGTAAACCGGAGCGTCACCGCTTATAATTCTGTTTATAAGTTCTTCAGGCTTTTTGATTCCGTCAGAAACCTTTGTGCTTATCAGTTTCTTTCCATCAAATCTCGCCATTTCAACTGCCTTGTCAGCCGCAACAATTATTCCGTCAGCCTCTTCAATTTCCTTTGCCGTCAGAACATTCTTTGCGCCGCCAGAACCGTTTGTTTCTACCTTTATAGTATAGCCCAGCTTCTTTCCTGCCTTTTCAAGAGCCTCTGCCGCCATATAAGTATGCGCTATGCCCGTAGGACAGGCAGTTACCGCCAGAACTCTGTAGCCGCTTTCGTAAACAGCTTCCGCCTTTGGTTCATCAGGATATTTTTCACGTTCCTTTGCATCAATAACCGCCAGAAACTCTTCCTTTGTTCCGGCTTCAAGAAGCTTTTTTCTGAATTCCTCGTCCATGAGGATCGTCATAAGCCTTGACAGCACCTCAAGATGAACATCACCGTCATTCGGAGCAGCTATCATGAAAAGAAGATTTGAAGGCTTTCCGTCCATCGCTTCATAGTCAACGCCGTCGGGAGCCGTTACAGCTGCAAGTCCCGGACGCTTTACCGCACTGCTTTTAGCATGAGGAATTGCAATTCCGTCTCCCACTGCCGTTGAGCTCATCTGCTCTCTTGCAATTATTCCCTTTTTGTATTCCTCACTGTCCGTCAGGTTTCCGCCCTTTTCCTGAAGTCCTACAAGTCTGTCAATAGCATCAGCCTTGTCTTTGAGCTTAACGCCAAGCTCTATGCTGTCTTTTTGAAGCAAATCCGTAATTTTCATAATAAACCATCTCCTACCATACCAAATTCATTAATTTTTCAATTTCTTTTCTTTCAGCCAGTCCTGCTGAAAAAGCTGTTGCGCTTCCGGAAGCCGTTCCAAGCTTTAATGCATACTCATAATCCCTTTTGCTCATATATCCTGCAACAAAGCCTGCAACCATTGAATCCCCTGCGCCGACAGAATTTAAAACATTTCCCTTCGGAACGCCCATTATATGAACTTCTCCGTTTTCGTCAACAAGTATTGATCCGTCTCCAGCCATTGAAACGAGTACATTGACAGCTCCCATTTTCTGAAGTTCTTTTGCATACTTTATGATATCATCATTGGTTTTCAGCTCAATGCCAAATATCTCACCAAGCTCATAATTATTAGGCTTTATGAGAAACGGCTTATATTTGAGAACGTTCACAAGGAGATCCCTTGTTGCATCAACAACAAAGTGTATTCCTCTGCCTGAAAGCCTTTCAAGAATTCTCTCATATATATTTTCCGGAAGCGTATTAGGAATACTTCCAGCAAGAACGAGAACATCTCCGCTTTCAAGTCTGTCAAGTTTCTCAAAAAGCTCTTCAATTGCAGCATCATCTATAGCAGGACCCTGACCGTTAAGATCAGTTTCACATTCCGCCTTTATTTTTACATTAATTCTGGAATTTCCACCTTTAAGCTTTACAAAATCGGCTTTTATTCCCTGTGATTCAACACCCTTTTCAATAGCTTCTCCGGTGAATCCAGCCAAGAAGCCAAGCGCCGCAGATTTAAAGCCAAGCTCCTTTAAAATAACAGAAACGTTGATTCCCTTTCCGCCGAAATAAATTTCTTCGCTGTCCGAACGGTTAACCTCTCCGGCATTAAATGCTTTAAGTCTCATAACATAATCAATAGCCGGATTGAATGTCACAGTATATATCATACTATAACCTCCTTTATAATGCATTTTTCTCTGAATTTTATGTCCGGCAGATAATCGGTTATTATACACGCCTTATCCACCTGGGCGAATGTAACTGACGAAACCTGATTGAATTTTGAATGATCTGCAAGAACATACGCAACATAGCTGTGTTCAACTACTGCCCTCTTAACGCTTGCTTCGTCCGTATCAGGAGTAGTGAATCCTGCTGTAAGCGATATTCCGTTTGCTCCCATGTAGCATTTATTGAAATTGAATTTTTTCAGTTCTTCTACGCATTCAGTTCCGATAACCGCTTCTGTGGAGGCTTTCAGTCTTCCTCCGACAATATAAACTTTAAGTTTTTTTCTTGCAAGCCTTCTTGCATGACTGAATCCGTTTGTTACAAATGTTGCCGATGTTTCGGTAATGAAATCAATCATCTTGTCGGTTGTTGTTCCGGCATCAATAAAAACAAAATCGTTTGGTCTTATCGTTTCCGCCGCATATTTAGCAATAGCCGTCTTTTCATCCGAGAACATTTTTTCCTTATCCTCAACTGTATGCTCGTTAAAATTAAAGCTTTCATTGAGAACTGTTGCTCCGCCATGCACCTTAACAATCTTTTTCATGGATGAAAGTGAATTGAGATCACGCCTTATGGTTGATTCTGATACCCCGAGCGTTTCCACAAGCCTTGCAACAGTCACCGTTTTATATTCATTCAGGCATTCCAGTATTTTTGAATATCTTTCTTCTGTAAGCATAATTTTAATCCCCTTGATGAAGTTTTGTGACTGTTTTTGATTTGTTTTGATTTTCTGAATATATAATAGCACGATTTTATTTACATGTCAAGGGGTTTTTTCAAAAAAAAATCAGTTTTTTTCATTTTCATTCATTTTCGTTCACAGACATACGGCAGCATTGCCAGTATTATATGCAAAAATGCTCAGAAAAATCAAAAAACATCAAAAATAATGGGCGGTCAATGGTCACCCCTGCAAATACTACATTATCACAGGGACAAGCATTGCCCGCCCGAATATCTACACCGCATAATTAACGGCTTGCATTTGTAAGAACCCGTCTTCACAAAATATGTGTGCGGATTTCCAAGCACAATTTTTAACGCAATATGCGTAAAAATTTGCTGGAAAGATGTGCGCATACGCTTGTGAAGACGGGTTCTAAAAGATACAGTCAGAAATTCCCAATCAGACGTTAAACCTGAACAGTACAATATCTCCGTCCTGCATAACATATTCCTTGCCCTCAAGTCTCACAAGACCTTTTTCCTTTGCAGCAGCCATGCTTCCGCATGCCATAAGGTCATCAAAGCTTATTACTTCCGCACGAATAAAGCCCTTTTCAAAGTCTGTATGTATCTTTCCGGCTGCCTGCGGAGCTTTTGTTCCCTTCTTGATAGTCCATGCTCTTACTTCCGGCTGTCCGGCTGTCAGATATGAAATAAGACCCAGCAGAGAATAACCTTCCCTTATAATACGGTTAAGACCGGATTCCTTGAGTCCCATTTCGCCCAGGAACATTGCCTTGTCCTCAGGCTCCATGTCTGAGATCTCAGCTTCAATCTGCGCACATATCGGCAGTACTGCTGAATGCTCCTCTTCAGCAATCTTTCTTACCATATTATAATTTTCATTCGTTTCAATATTGTTGATAAAATCATCTTCACAAAGGTTTGCCGCATAAATCACAGGCTTTCCCGAAAGCAGCGGCGTTGATTTTATAATTTCCCTCTCATCGTCGGTATAGTCAAAGCCTCTTGCCGACTTTCCTGCTTCAAGATGGCTTTTCAGTCTTTCCAGAAAATCAATTTCAGCAAGATACTTTTTGTCGCCCTTGGCAAGCTTTTTGCTGCGCTCAATTCTCCTGTCAACCATTTCAATGTCAGAGAAGATAAGCTCAAGATTTATGGTTTCAATGTCCCTTGCAGGATTGATTTCACCGTCAACATGGATTATGTCTATATCCTCAAAGCATCTTACAACGTGAACAATTGCGTCAACCTCTCTGATATCCGCAAGAAACTTGTTTCCAAGTCCCTCGCCCTTTGACGCACCCTTTACAAGTCCTGCAATATCAACAAATTCCAGCGTTGCCGGAGTAAACTTTTCAGGATGATACATTTCTGCAAGCTTGTCGAGCCTTTCGTCCGGAACTGAAACTATTCCTATATTCTTTTCTATAGTACAAAACGGATAATTTGCAGATTCTGCGCCTGCGTTTGTAAGTGCGTTAAAAAGTGTGCTTTTTCCCACATTTGGGAGTCCAACCATTCCTAATTTCATTTTTCCAACCTCTTTTTATTAATTGTCCGAATCAGACTTTGCCTTAGAACCCGTCTTCACAAGATATGTGTGCAGATTTCCAAGCACAATTTTTACGCAGACAAGGCAAAAATGCGCAGACATACTTGTGTATGGCAAGCATTTTTAACGCAGTATGCGAAAAAATTTGCTGGAAAGACGTGCGCATACGC
>CAKSJL010000047.1 GCA_934463345.1 uncultured Oscillospiraceae bacterium
CTCTGCGATGATATTCTTCTTCCCCTCGCTCATTGGTTCTCTTTTTCTTCTTGCCATAAAAAATCAGCCTCCTGTGTTATTTATATTTTACCATAGTTGACTGCGCTTTTTACAGACTTTTTTTCGGTGGGTCATCGTGATAAAGACAATATTTTTTGGATAAATATTTTTTGAAGGATTCACTTCCCGTTGTTTGAAAAAGAATGCCGTGTAAAAAAGTAAAGGCAACACCACGCAAAACTTGTGCGGTGTTGCCTTTATGTGATTTATGAGTGTTTTGACAAATGTACAAATTTTTCAAATAAGCACCAAGGGGAAAATCACTGTCTGTACATTTTTTCCTGGTGTGCTCTGATTTGTTTGCTTGCAGTCAGCGGATCAGCAGTCTTCGAAGCATCACCAAGTCGATACCGTTCAGAACACCATTACCATCCAAATCGCCAAGTCGTCCATTGTTGATAGATCCGGATTTGATAAGCCATTTTTGAAGCATTACCAGATCTGCAGCGGTCAGTTTTCCATCTGTATTTACATCGCCTGCAACACCTACTGTGATAACTGCTTTATCCGAGGTGATGTACCCCAATTCATTGAGTGCATCACAATAAACAGTTTCTCCGTCCCAAAACTCAGAAACATTGTATAGCGTCAATGTGCGACCGTTGCTTTTATATTCCAACAGTTCTTCATTATCTATCTGATCCCATTCGTAATTGGTAAAAGACCAGCGAAATTCATCTGCATACAAAGTTTCAAAAGTGAAAGACGTAGTGCCGCCGGGAGCAACGATCACGTTTTTAAGCTGAGATACTTCTGCCGGAGGTTTGACAATGATGTTAAAATATGCTGTGTGAGAGGTGACACCGCCGTCCTTGCCTTTGATCCATACATGTACTGCCTTATTCATAAACCAGGAGCTAACGCCATAGATCTGAAATGTACTTTCTTCAAAGCTGTTGACACCAGAGCAGTGTGTAAGTACAGTTTCTCTAGAATATGGCTGCTGTGTTTCATCTTCTACATCAAATATTTCCCATTCATAACGCACGGCACCAATTGCTTCTACAGAGAACCTTGCATCATTGCCCGAAATCAACGTTACATTCTGAGGTTGTTTCGTGATTATAGGAACTGATTTTTCAATCGTCAGACGGTTTTCGCCAAATATGAAAGCTTCTGTGTTGAGATCGATCACCACACTATTATCCATAGCTTTCATGCCATTGTCATTTTTGCCCGGAAGAATGTCTTTCAACGAGAATTTTACGTTGGACCGTATTCCGGTTGTACCTGAAAATGTCCCGTTGTAGACTGTGACATTCATGTTTTCCATATCGGAAATCACCATAGCTGCCTGTTGGGCTTCTCTGGGATTTCTGCTTTTGAAAGAACCGTTCCAAATGGTGACCTGTCCTGCCGATTTCAGGAACAAACCCTGTTTTGCTCCGTAAAAGTTACCGTTGTGTATCGTCAGATCACCAGAACTTTCCATCATCACAGCGCAATTCTGAGATTTGGAAGAGGAGGAAGTTATTTCATAGAGGTCAAATTCTCCGTCATTGATTACTGCATTTGCACTACCTCCAATGTACAAGCCAGTATCCCAACTGCCGATATATCCATTATTCACAGTCAGCTGAGCATCATTCCGTACAGCCACACCGCATGCCGTGCCTTCATATTTGCCGCCGTTGATAATCGCGGTGCCGCCATCGATCAAAATTGCTGCTCCACGAGTTTCTTTGTTGGGAGAGAACGTATCGATCATATTACGGTAATGCCCACCATCGATTTGCAGATCGCCTTCGGAAATGATCATGGGCTGTCCATAAGCCATGCCCTGATAAGGCGTAGCACCACTTATATTTGTCAGATGCAGAGCACCATTTTTTCCAACGCGGAATAAACAGGATGTATATGCTGCACTCCGGAATTGCATATTCCAATCATTTGCCGGAATGCCCGTCAGCTGTGTACTGAAGACTCGCAGTTTGCCCTGCCGGATGTCGAACAAGGCATTATCGTATCTGCCTGTATCCCGAATCACACTGCAGTGATTCAGGTCGATCGTGATGTCGGCATCTGGATCATCCAGAACCAGCATGTCATCGCTCTCCATATCTTCCTGATAAATCCATGTGTTTCCGGAACTTTTTTTCTTTAAGGTGATCCACTGCTTTCCGCCTTTTGCAAGTGCTGCTTGTAATTCCTCGTAGCTGGAAACAATAGTCTGCTCAGAAACAGCAGGAGATGTTACAGTGTCGTATGCATACATACAGGAACCGCATGTTTTCTGCCAAATGCCTTCTCGTGTTTCAGTTGCACTCTGTGTAGATGTCCATCTTTCAAGTATGCCATAAGAACTGCTGTGATTACAAACGGTATCTACCAGCTTGATTCCGCATTCCGGACACACCTTCCAATGGTTCTGATCGTCAAATGTGTATTTAGAGCTTTCGGTATGCATATGTCCCCAAGGTGAGCCAATTAGAGCACCTGTGTCAATATACATTAATGAATCGTTTGCCGTTATACCGGAAGGTAAAGCTACTGCTCCTCCGAGCTCGCTGATAAGCTCCTCGCCGTTTATCAAATAGACTTCAGATGAATTAAATTGCTGATTTGTTGCAGAGTCCACCAGAGTGACGGCTGCCTCTTCTTCGCCGGATACAGAAACATTTGCGATCTTAAAATAGGTGCGTTGATGGTACATGATTCCATCTTCAAAAGTGTTCAGGCTATTATAATCCCTGCTGTTCACAAATGTATACATCCACTCGATAAACTCTGTGCCGTCATCCCACTGTTCCTTATTATCGGCAGTTTTCCATTCACACCCAAGATAGGTGAGATCCAAAGAAGAAAGGCTTTCAAAATCGGACGGTATCTCCGGAGCCTCTCCTGATCTCGGATATGTAATGGTCAAGGTAATGTCATAGCGGTTTTCTGCACTGATAAGCAATCCTTCCGCACCGGCAGCACAGCACAGTACAGCAACGGACAGAAGTATGCTGATCACTCGCTTCATAAATTTTTTCTTCATAAGTTTTCCTCCAATCTTTAAAATGTATTTGCGGGGGATTTCCGAAAAAAAAGCGGGGACATGGTACGAAACCGATTTTGATGCATTTGGATGATTCAGGAAACACGGAATAAAGCCCGCCTGACGGCTTTACATGCAATCTGCCAAAAAATCTGACGACGCATCTTATGTACAAGCTTTATGCAGTGTTTCCTTCACTTTTTGCGGAGGCAACATCGTGCAAAACTGGCAGATGGTTTACATATGAATTTGCTTAAAATTAGAAAATATAATTATTATCATATCGGCTATCGAACATAATATTTATATTATAATTATAACATAATTCTCTGTAATCGTCAATAGAAAATCTCTAAAATGCCAGGGCAACAGCATTTACTTTTGTGTTCAAATTTCCCCAATATAGCGATGTTTTAATCGATTAGGTAAAGCATTATTTTTTTTACAATGCTGAAATCGAGCTATGAAATCAAATGTGATTTTTCCAAACATTGTTTTGTTGTGCAAAAACGCTATATCATCTCACTTGAAACGACTGAAATATATAGGGTATATACAAAAGTAAATGCTGTTGCCGTGACGGCTTGACAGGGGCGTTATTTTTTTATCATCTTTGCAGAGCATTCAGAACAGTATACAGCAGTTCCGGAAATGTCACAGTCGTTTGTTTTTACATAGAACATGTTTTTTACCTCCAAAAGTTAATTTGATTCTTTTTCTGCTGAGAGCTTGTCTATAATGGAAAAATACTTCTGTTTTTCCGTTTCAGACAATTCAAAACGCAGGCGGCTAATGTTTTACAGGATATGCTGATAACTCATAATGTTAAAGACAAAAAACATGCATAAAAAAATTGGAGCAGGACTGTCTTACTGACAGTTTATCTGCTCCGTTTCTTTAAATATATGGCTGTAAGTTTCAGCCGCTTTTAATATCTTTTTGCGGTAATGGCGCACTAATAGCGCACTACGACACCACAAACAAAAAACACCGCCGCTTGCAAAACACTGCAAACGGCGTTATTTCGATATGCGCATCATTTATCTCTGGAGCTGTTTATCGGACTTGAACCGACGACCTCTTCCTTACCAAGGAAGTGCTCTGCCTGCTGAGCTAAAACAGCGCATAAATAAAATCAGCACTATATTATTATATACTGTCCGAGTGAAAAAGTCAATAGAAAATTCACTTTTTTTCACACTCCGGAGAAACTCTGCCCTGAATTCCCCACGCCCTTCCTATAAGCTCCGCTCCCTTTCTTATGTCCTCCTCAGCCATGCCCGAATACCCTATGACTATGCTGCTTTCAGGCATTTTCTGTGGCATTGTCCAGAAATATTCTGAAAGTCCATGAAGCCTTATATCGTTTTCCTCTGCTTTTTTTACAAGCTCTGCCTCGCTCTTTCCGTTTTTTATTCTGACAACAAAATGCAGTCCGGAGTTCTCGCCGTTTAGTTGTATGTCCCTCCAGTCTGCCGCCGTATCCAGAAAAGCGTCACGTTTCCTTCTGTAAAGTTTCCTCATCCTGCTTATGTGTCTTTCAAAAAAACCCCTCCGTATAAATTCCGCAAGCGTAAACTGCTCAAAAACCGGAACAGTGCAGGCGTAAAACCCAAGCCTTTTTCTATATTCCGTAACAAGCTGCGGCGGAAGGATCATATAGCTTATTCTCATTGACGGCGCAAGCGTTTTTGTAAATGTATTTATGTATATGACACGTCCCTTTGTGTCCATGCTCTGCATTGCCGGCAGCGGTTTTGCAGAAAATCTGAATTCGCTGTCATAATCGTCCTCAATGATATACTTTCCCTCCGAAGAATATACCATATTCAGTATTTCCATACGGCGGCTTACAGGCATTACAGTCCCAAGCGGAAAATGATGAGACGGAGTTATATGGAAAACATCCGCTTCGTCATATACCTGACTTATATCTGCACCGCTTTCGTCCATTGGTATAGGAACAATCCTGCTGCACCCAAGGCTGAATATGCTGTGTATCTTTGAATAGCCCGGGTTTTCAAGACCATAAACCGTATCTCGTCCCAGAAGCTGTATTATCAATCCGGTCAAATACTCCGAGCCTGCGCCCACAATGATCTGCCCCGGATTCACATTCATGCCCCGATAGCTTTTGAGATATGCGGCGATCTGGATCCTTAGCTCCTGAGTTCCAAAGGGACTGCAAACATTAAGAAGCTCGCTGTCCTGACTGCTCAGAACCTCCCTGGAAAGCTTTGCCCACGAAGAAAACGGAAAGAAATCCGTATCTGCACGATTTGTACCGAAATTATAACGAAACTTTCTCTGCTCCGGCTCTGCCTCAACAAAGGGTTGCGCAGACTGTCTTTCAGCAGGTCTTGGCTGAATCTTTTCCACATAGAAACCGCTTCCCGGCTTTGAGCGCACATATCCCTCGCCGCAAAGCTGTGAATAGGCATTCTCGACCGTTACAACGCTTATTTTAAGATGTGACGCAAGCTCCCTTTTTGACGGAATTCTTTCACCAGCAGAAATTTCACCGGTTTCTATTGCACTTTTTACAGCGCTGTAAAGCTGTTCATACAAGGGAATTTTTGATTCCGGTTTCAGATCAAATGTTAGCATTTCAAACCGACCTTATAAAAAATATTAAAATTGAGCATTGAAGTAATGTCAATTCAGTAGTATTATTATAGCGTAATATTAAACAGTAGTCAAGAAGTTCAGCGCATATTGCATAAATCCGGTAAAACGTCCTGTTTTCCGCTTGACAGGAATTTTCATAGTGCTGAGCTTTATAGAAGCGGAAGAATGGAGAATTATCATGGCAAATAATCGTTATGAACTTAATAAAGAGCTTGCACAGATGCTCAAGGGCGGCGTTATCATGGACGTTACGACTCCTGAACAGGCAGAGATCGCAGAAAAGGCAGGCGCATGCGCAGTTATGGCGCTTGAAAGGATTCCTGCTGATATTCGTGCTGCCGGCGGCGTTGCAAGAATGAGCGACCCTAAGATGATTAAGGGAATTCAGGAAGCGGTTTCTATCCCTGTTATGGCTAAGTGCAGAATCGGTCACTTTGCAGAGGCACAGATCCTCCAGGCAATTGAAATTGACTACATTGACGAGAGCGAAGTTCTCTCCCCTGCCGATGACAAGTATCATATTGACAAGACAAAGTTTGATGTTCCTTTCGTATGCGGCGCAAAGGATCTCGGAGAAGCTCTCAGAAGAATTAGTGAGGGTGCTTCAATGATAAGAACAAAGGGCGAACCGGGAACAGGCGATGTTGTTCAGGCTGTAAGACACATGAGAATGATGCAGGGTGAGCTCCGCCGTCTTTCTTCAATGTCAGAGGACGAGCTTTATCAGGCAGCAAAGGATCTCCAGGTTGATTATCAGCTCGTTAAATATGTGGCTGAAAACAAGAAGCTCCCTGTTGTAAACTTTGCAGCAGGCGGCGTTGCAACTCCTGCTGACGCAGCTCTTATGATGCAGCTTGGCGCTGAGGGCGTGTTTGTAGGCTCAGGCATATTCAAGTCAGGAAACCCTGCAAAGAGAGCCGCAGCTATTGTAAAGGCTGTTACAAACTTCAATGATTACAAGATGCTCGCTGAGCTTTCTGAGGATCTCGGAGAAGCTATGGTCGGAATCAATGAACAGGAAATACAGCTTCTCATGGCTGAAAGAGGCAAATAATGAAAGTTGGCGTACTTGCTCTTCAGGGAGCGTTTATAGAGCATGAGAAAATGCTGGAGTCCTTAGGGGCAGAAACCTTTGAAATAAGACAAAGACACGATATTGATCAGGGTATGGACGCTGTAGTCCTCCCCGGCGGCGAAAGTACTGTTATGGGAAAGCTTTTAAACGAACTTGAGCTTATGCAGCCGCTGCGACAGATGATAAAGGACGGACTTCCTGTATTTGGAACATGCGCCGGTCTTATATTGCTTGCAGAAAAAATTTACGATGACAGCGCTGTTCATATCGGAACAATGAATATTACCGCCAGAAGAAACGCATACGGCAGACAGCTCGGCAGCTTTAATGCCTGCGAAGAATTCAAGGGAATCGGCAAGATCCCGATGACGTTCATTCGTGCTCCTTACATTGAGGAAATTGGCGGCAAGGCAGAAGTCCTGGCAGTATGCGGCGGAAAAATCGTGGCTGCAAGACAGGATAAACAGCTTGCCACAGCATTTCATCCTGAGCTTACCGGAGATACATCAGTTCACAGATATTTCCTTAAGGAAATATGCGGATAAGTTCTATAATAAAGACCGACACGACTTCTCAGCTGCCGGTCTTTTTGTTTGTTATGCACAAGTATTGCTTTTGAATTATGTTTAGATTTGCTGTTTACGACAATAAGAAAATATGGTATAATTCATTATAGAAGCTATTTTATCAGAATTTTTAAAATATTGCGAAAGGGAGCTAACTATGTTAAAACCAACAAAATTACTGGCGGCACTCACCTCAGCAACACTTGCCTCATGCATGATATCCCCGGCATTATGCAGTGCTGCAATTGCAGGAGATGTCTCCGGAAACGGAGAAATTGACCTTTATGACGCTATAATGATCGCAAAATACGGAATGGGCATGATAAGCTTTACTCAGGATCAGCTTGAAGCGGCTGATTACAACGGCGACGGCATCATTAACCTCTATGACGTCATCGGAATTGCCGTACACCTTCTTGAAACCGGAAACTTCACTACCGGATGGGTAACTGAAAACGGTAAAAAATATTATTACAACAGCGCAGGACTAAAATCCACTGGACTTCTGACCATAAACGGCAGCATATATTATTTCGGAACTGACGGAGCTATGCGCACCGGATGGCAGACCGTCGGCTCGAACAAGTATTACTTCTCATCCTCCGGAGCGGCTCTCACAGGCTGGCAGACGCTCTCCTCTGAACAGTACTATTTCGGAAACGACGGAATTATGCGGACAGGCACTCAGATAATTGACGGAGCAAAATATTACTTTGACGACAACGGCGTTTATATTTCAAAGCTTGCTGAACAGTCGCTGGCTGAGGAAGTTCTTGACCTCGTTAACCAGGAAAGAAGCAAACACGGAGTTGCTCCGCTGACGCTCAACCAGACCATGAATGCTGCTGCGCAGGAAAGAGCAACGGAGATCTATACGCTGTTCAGTCACACACGTCCTGACAACACGTCATGCTTTACAATATTCGATGAATACGGATTAAGCTGGAGCTATGTCGCTGAAAATATTGCCTACGGCGTATCAACTCCGGAGGAAGTAATGGATCTGTGGATGAATTCAAGTGGACACAGGGCAAATATCCTTTCAGCTGATGTAACAGAGCTTGGCGTCGGCTATTATGATTCTCACTGGGTTCAGATCTTCAGAACTCCGTAAGCATAAAAAAGCTATACAAACAAATATGCCGCCGATCTTTAAAAGACCGACGGCGTTTTTTATTAATCTGAATCTGTGGTTGATGACGTTGTCTGTGATGACGAAGTTGACGTTGCAGTTACAGATACCTTCTGAAGCCCTACCGCCCAGACCTTATCATAATTTGGGAAGCTTATTGTTGCGTCCGCAGTGAAGTTACTGCTCTGAACCGTATACTTTAGCAGATCAACCGACACAAGTATATCCTTTTCTGTTATCTGGTCAATGTCCTCCTCCGGCCCGATTATATCAAACGTCAGACCATAGGTATTGACTGTGCATGAATAATTGGTCGGTGCGTTGAGTATGGATATATCATTTATCGTAACCGTTTTCTTTGCAAGACCATCAGTATTCAGCTTTACAGTTACTGTTGAAACATTCGACAGATCCTTGTAATTCTTCGGAATTTCTATTGTAAACGACTTGTTGAATTCCCAGTCAAGGTCATACAGTGGAATTGAACCGATGCTCCATGAATCAATGTTTTCCAGTTCTGTATTCGGTGAAGCAAGCGTTATCTTGTCAACGTTCATTTCAAGATTAAGAGAGCTCTTGTCGAAGTTTGCAGGAGCGTACCGCAGATCATAGGTCAGGTCAAGGTCACGCTGCATATAAACCGGAATGTCTATCGTGAAATCCTCCGTATTGAATGTCAGGTTGTCTGTATTTATCTTGGATTCATTTTTGTCGTACAGCACAACGTCCTTGCTGTGGAACGTGTATGCGGAGCTTATCTCCTGCTTTGTATCCACATATACCTGAGCCTTGTCTATACTGTCAAGCTGTATTGACGGTCCTGTAATTTCAACCACTGACGGAGTCACCTTGAATTCGCTCTTATCCATGTAAAGATCGTCTGTCGCAGTAGTAATGTTCGGTGCGTCAACAGAAAGATCATATTCCCTCGTGTCTATTCTGTCAAACATAACATCGACTTTTGAAGGCTTTATTTCCGTCACCTCAAACTTAACGTTTGAATCCTTGCCGGTAACAATTATATTAAGCGACTTCTCTCCGGCAGTATTTACATTCTCAACAACAGCCTTTGCGATCAGGTCATCAGCCGTAAAGCTTCCGATCCTTGAACGGTCGCCCTTTATAGTAACGGTAACGCTTTTTGACGATGCGCTTATAACACTCAAATCATTTTCTTCGGCAGATGTTCCCGTTATGTCTATATCAAGAGGAATATTGTTCAGTGTTTTGGGCGTTGTCGGATAAATCGTTATAGAGATAACAAACCATATAAGTATAGCAATAACAATTGAATAGATTATCATCGCCGTATTGTTGTTGAACGAATTTAAAATATGATTCTTTATATTTTTCAAAAAGTTCATTTTTTATCCACCTTGCCATGCTTCATCTTTTTGATGGGGAGTTTTTTCTTGTTTTCAGCCGGCTTCGGCATGATTGCCTCATGAAGATACTCATTAAGCTTAAAACGGGTAAAATCGCTGGTCAGAACGCCGTTTTCAGCAATTGAAATGCCGCCGGTTTCCTCAGAAACAACTATAACAACTGCATCAGAATTTTCGCTCATTCCGATCGCAGCCCTGTGGCGTGAACCAAGCTTTTTGTTGATAAGCTCCTCCTTCTGCGGCTTCGGCAGAAAACAGGCAGCCGCCAGAACCATTCCGTCACGCATTATAACAGCGCCGTCATGAAGCGGAGTATTCTTAAAAAATATGTTTCCGAAAAGCTCCTTGCTCGGAACTGCGTTTAAAACCGTTCCGTTTTCAATCTGTTCGCCGAGCTTTGTCTGACGTTCAATGACTATAAGCGCACCTGTCTTTGTCGCTGAAAGGTCGACGCATGAATCGCATATTGCGTCTATCGCCCTGTTCCATTTTGCAGAAAGGTCGGAGCTCTCACCAGAGGTAAAAAGGCTCATCCCGATCTTTGTGCGTCCTGCCTTTTCAAGAGCACGTCTTATTTCCGGCTGGAACATTATCAGAAGCGCCAGCAGTCCTATGTCAAGAGCGCTCTTTATTATGTATGACATTGCTTTTAGCCCGATAAGATTGCTGATAATATATGCAATAACTATAAACAAAATTCCCTTGACAAGCTGTCCGGCTCTTGTTTCCCTTATCAGCTTTATTAGAAGATAAACAAGGTATGACATCAGAAGAATGTCTATGATATCCATAAATGTAATTGACTGAATAACATTCCATATCATATCAAGCAGATTTTTTATTGTGTACATAATTCACATCCCTTCTTTTTGTCTTTCTTTTTATTTCTATATGTAAGAGGGGGATTTTTCCCCTCATATTTTCGTACATTATAATTTTATCATAAAGTGACGAACAATTTCAATAATTTTTTATAAATTTTCACACAATTTTTTGATTTCTCCTGCCAAGCCTGCAACCTGTGCATCATTATTGAAAACAGACGGCGCAAATCTTACAGTTCCTTCCTCTGTACCAAGCGTCTTGTGCGCAAGCGGAGAACAGTGCAGACCTGCCCTCAGACAGTAGCCTCTCTCGCTCAGGCGTTCTGCCGCATCTTCCGGGGCGATACCATTTATATTAAACGAAACCACTGGAGCATATTCAAGTCCCGGCGTCCTGTAAACAGTAACCCTCTCATGATCCATAAGAGCTATAAATCTTTCACAAAGTCTGTTTTCGTGCGCATAGATCTCAGAGATCTCCTTCTGACGTACAAAGTCAATGCCGGCTTTAAGAGCAATTATGCCTGCGGTGTTCACTGTTCCGCTTTCAAGACTGTCCGGAAGAAAATCCGGCTGTATAAGATTCATGGAAGAGCTTCCTGTTCCTCCCTGTATAACAGGCGATATATGAAACTTTCCGTCGCTTATCAGAAGCCCTGTTCCCGGCGGTCCGTAAAGTCCCTTGTGTCCGGAGGTACAGAGAATATTTATTCCATCTGAAAGCTTAACTTCAATTATTCCGCATGCCTGTGCGCCGTCAGCTATAAAGCAGATGTTTCTTTCCCTGCAAAGCGCAGCGATCTGCTTAAACGGCATTATACGACCTGTGACGTTGCCCGCAATAGTGCAGACTATCGCTTTGGTATCATGCCTTACAAGCCTTCGCAGCTCTGAAATAAAGCGTTCATCATCGTCATACGCCGGAGCAATGCTGAACGATACATTTCCACGTTCAGAGAGCGCATAGACCGGCCTTGCAACAGAATTGTGCTCTATGCTGCTTATAATTATATGTCCGCCGTTTTTCATTATTCCCTGTATCGCAAAATTAAGTGCATGAGTACAGTTGAGAGTAAAAACCACATTTTCCGGAGCAGCTCCGAAAAAATCTGCGGCAGTCTGTCGTGTATCATAGACCTTTTCAGAGGTCGCAAGCGTAAGACGGTGTCCCCCTCGTCCTGCATTTCCGCCGTATTTTACAATCGCCCCGGCAAGGCTGTTTCTTACAGAAACCGGTTTGGGAAAGGTTGTCGCCGCATTATCAAAATTCACCGTCATAGCTAAAACACCAGATCATCAACAATTTTTCCGTATTCGATCCGGTTACGATTCAGGAATGCAATTACATCTCCGGAATCACTGTTTACGATCAGAACATGGGTACAGCCGCCCTCAGAAATTTTAGGCGACCTTCTGACCTCAGCCGTATACCCGTATTTTGAGAATACACGCTTTGCTTTGATCGCATGAGTGACAGAGGGCATAGTAACTGCTGTTTTTTTCATAATAAACCTCCGTTCCGGCGTGAATATTCTTCACGCTGTCACCCTTAAATTAACAAGGCGGCATGTTCAGCGCTGAATCATTGCCGCCTTGGTTTATTATATGAACTGCAATCGTTTTGTGTTACATTTTGACGAAAGGATTCCCATTTAGTTTTTACCGCATTTTGTAAGGATCGAAACGCAGTGGGCAGAAATACCTGAGCCATTGCCCGTAAATCCAAGCTTTTCCTCGGTTGTTGCCTTTACGTTAACCTGTGATACATCACATCCGCATACAGACGCAATATTTTCCCTCATCTGCTCAATATAGGATGAAAGTTTTGGTGCCTGAGCAATAACGGTCGCATCCAGGTTACCAATTTCATATCCTTTTTCCTTAACCAGCATACAAACGTGCCTCAGAAGCTCCATACTGTCCGCCCCTTTATAGGCAGGATCTGAATCCGGAAAATGTTTTCCGATATCCCCCAGAGCCAGTGCGCCAAGAAATGAATCCATGACCGCATGAAGCAGCACATCAGCATCAGAATGTCCAAGCAGTCCCTTCTCATACGGTATCAGGACACCGCCAATAATAAGCTTCCGATTTTCGGTAAGACGGTGTACGTCATATCCATGTCCGATTCTCATTGTTGTTCCTCCATAAGCAGCTGAGCAATTTTTATATCCTCAGGCGTTGTAATTTTTATGTTTGTATAGTCCCCAACCGTCATGCAAACCTTTACCCCGATAGCCTCGGCAAGCTGACAGTCATCAGTAAAATCAAGTCCATGCTCCAGCGCAAAATCCACAGCTTCAAAATATATTTTTCTTTTAAATATCTGCGGAGTCTGAGTAATATAAAGCGATGGACGGTGAGGTGTATCAACAATAAGTCCGTCATTTACCACTTTAATTGTATCCTTAACAGGAACGCCCAGAACAGCTCCTCCAAAAACCTCCGCATCATGTGCCGTTTTAACAATATGCTCTGTTTTTACAAGCGGACGTGCACCGTCATGAACTGCGATAAGAGAAGTCTGCGAAGAAATCTTTCTCAGACCGTTAAAAACGCTCTCCTGACGTGTTTTTCCGCCATCTGCAAAGGTATGCAGCTTTGTTATACCGAGTTTTTCAGCAGTATTCTCAAGCGCTTGCTTGTCACATGGGCGGCACACCACAACAATATCTTCAACCTCGCTGCAATTTTCAAAAGCAAGCATTGTTTTTCCGGCAACAACTGTATTTCCAAGAGGAAGCAGAAGCTTATTTAATCCGCCCATTCTGGTTGAACTTCCGCCGCAGACAATAATAACTGAAATTGACATAATATTTCCCCATTCTTTTTTTACTATAATAAAATTATAGCATTAAACGGCGGAGGTGTAAAGGGAATATATCTATATAAACAAAAAATCCGAATCAAAAAGATTCGGATTAAATGGCTCCCCAAGTTGGACTCGAACCAACGA
>CAKSJL010000048.1 GCA_934463345.1 uncultured Oscillospiraceae bacterium
GCATTGAGCATATGCGTACTGAGTTTATTTTTCGGCTTGTGAAGTCCGGGTGTGTCCATGAAAACAAGCTGAGTTTCACCAATTGTTTTTATGCCGGTTATTCTGGTTCTCGTTGTCTGCGATTTACTGCTGACAGAAGCGATTTTTTCACCCACAACAGCATTCAGAAGTGATGATTTTCCGGCATTTGTTCTTCCGGCAATAGTTAGAAAGACAGTTTTAGTCATTATATTCTCCGTTTCATATTCCTGCCTGTGAAGGCAATACATACAAAGCCGTCAGCGCAGTACGGCGTTGTCTTAATGGTTTTCTGTAATAAAGGTTGCGTCTCTTGAAATACCAAGCTTTTCAAGAACAGCCTCTTCCTTTTCTCTCATTATTCTTTCATCAAGCGGACTTGTTTCATGGTCATAGCCCAGAAGATGAAGCATTGAATGAACGGTCAGAAATCCTACCTCTCTTTCAAGCGAGTGACCATACATATCAGCCTGCTTTACGGCAGTTTCAAGTGAAATAACCACATCCCCCAGAAGCACTGCGCCGGTCTCGGCATTTATCTCCCTGTGACCGTCCTCACTTGTAAGAGGAAATGAAAGAACGTCGGTTTCCTTGTCCTTGTTTCTGTAAACCTTATTTAAATTTCTTATTTCTCTGTTTGAAACAAATGAAACGCTGACCTCTGCGTCCTGTTCAAATTTTTCGGTTGCCAGAACTGCCTGACAGCAGCGGCGTATCAGCAGACGGATACCTACAGGAATTTTCACAATATTCTGATTATTCTTTACATACACCTTTAACTTTGACATGATCATTTTCTCCTTTCGTTGGTATATTTTTCATAAGCCTTTACTATATCCTGTACAAGCTTATGTCTTACTACGTCCTTTTCATTGAATTTGTGTATTGCGATATCATCCACATTGCGCAGCACTTTCATTGCCTCCACAAGTCCGGATGTCTTGCTGTCCGGCAGATCTATCTGTGTAACATCGCCAGTTATAACCATCTTGCTGTCGTTTCCAAGACGTGTAAGGAACATCTTGATCTGTTCAGAGGTCGTATTCTGTGCCTCGTCAAGAATAATGAACGCTCCTTCAAGGGTTCTGCCTCGCATGTACGCAAGCGGCGCTACCTCAATAATTCCCTTTTCCATGTATTTTGCAAAATTTTCTGCGCCGAACATATCAAAAAGTGCATCATAAAGCGGACGGAGATACGGGTCAACCTTATCCTGGAGGTCACCCGGAAGAAATCCCAGCTTCTCGCCTGCTTCAACTGCCGGACGTGTCAGTATTATCTTGCTTACCTCATGTGCCTTGAAAGCCTTTGCCGCCATAGCGACCGCAAGATAAGTCTTTCCTGTTCCGGCTGGTCCGACACCTAAAACGATCGTGTTGTTCTTTATATCGTCAAGATATTTTTTCTGTCCGACAGTTCTCGGACGGACAATCTTTCCGGAGGAGGTAACGCACACGCCGTCACCGATAAGATTATCAAGCTGCTGCGATTCCCCCTCAGACACCATTGATGTGACATATCTGAGCGTCTGACCTGTCACTCTCTCGCCGGTCTTTGCTATTTTCATCAGAGCTTCAAGCGCCTTTGCAGCCTTTTCAACATTTGCCTCGCTGCCTGTGATCTTGATATCAGTTCCACGGCTTAAAACCACAACGTCATACTGCCTTTGAATAACATTAATGTTTTCATCATATGTTCCGAACAGATTTATCATCTGGTCTGTATTGTCTATGCTTATAATCTTTTCTGCCATTTCAACACTCTTTTCTTTTGGTTGGTTTTATATGTATAATTATATCATAAATTCACCGCTTTTTAAATACCTTTTTTTCAGTTTTTTCGGATTTTTTATGAAAATAACCGAAGTATTAACATCATTTTACTACAATCTATATTTATAGCAGAATTAATTTACATAAATTTCATAATCGTATCCTATTTCGCCCTCCAGAACATATGTTGCTGTGTATTCCATCCTGTCTGAGTAATTTTTAACTTCTATTTTTCTGTCCTTTACAGCAATATTTTTTGTGTCATAAAAATTTTTCTCATAAAGCGACAGTTTTTGCTGTAATAAAATGTCTGCTTCATCGGCACTGTATGATAATGCCTTGTATTCAAATGGAGAATATGTACTGTGAATTATCCCCAGGGGAAGTCGTTTTCCAAGAAGCATAAAATTATTTACAGTTTCTGAATAATCACATGAGGCATATTCTGCATTCTTTAAAAAAAGCGGTATTCTGAATCCGAAAAAGTCAAGGTATTTTTTTGTAACAGTATCTCCGGTATATACCTGACTTTCCTCTGACAATGGCTGCACAAAGCTGACGCATTCCTCATATGTTCCGATAATTTTTCCCATTGCATGCTTTTTAAGAATATGACCGCCGTCATCGACAACTATGCCGCTTATAATAATATCCCCCTTTTTTACAGCCGCTCCCTTTTGTTTCATTTTCCGTCCGGAATAAACCTCTATTTCGCTTATAACTGCGTCTTTATCTGAGACTATATTGCATGGTATATCGTCCCTTATCATTTCCGGCGGCGGATCTGCCTCTGTAACTTCAACAACAATTCTGCTTCCGGTATGTCTTATTCCCGCCCATGCAAGCTCCGGAACGCTTAATCTCAGCTGATGCTCACAGCTTCTGAAATTGATATCCGCAATAAACCTTCCCTTATATATCCCTGTTTCAGCAAGCGCTGATATTATCCGTTCACTGCTGACGCCGCTGTTGCCCATTACTTCCACTGAAACCACAATATTTGAAATGTAAAACACAAAAACTGCAAGAACAAGCAAGCCGGCAGCTATTCCGAACCGGAAATGATATAATCCAAGCTTAAAGGGCAGTCCCTTCCGGCTTGTAAACTCAATGTCAATGCGATTCTCCTCTGCAAGCTCTGTTACTGCCTTAATGTCCCGACCATAAACACAGCCGTAAAATACCCCGTTGTTTATTTTCTGGGACATACAGACAATATTATTATCCCTGATACTGTTTATAAAGTTATATATGAAAGCTCCTGAAGCGCTGAATTCCGCTGTTCCCCTTAATTTTCTGAGCATTGCCGTCACCCGTTTCCTGTCAGCTCGACAGACTGTATTTTTCCACAGACAAATATTCCTTTTGAACTGAAATCATTTACGCTCAATCCACTTCCCCATATCTGAACTGTCATGTCCCATGTCTGCACCTTTACAAGTACATCGTTATACTCAAGTATTTTCCGGCAACATTCGACAAGCACCTCATGATTACCGGTAATCTGTATCTGCGTATCCATATTGACAAATCTCTTCATTTTTTCAGACATTTACACCACCTCGTTACTATATACTCCACATATTTGCCAATGATGATGCAATGGAGTATGAAACCTTTCTTTACACAATATTTTACTGGCTTCTATAATTCTATTAAACATCGGTGCTGTAAATTACACTGCAAACGCTTCGGAACCCATTTCCACAAACATATATCTGCGATTTTTCAGTGAATTCTGCCGCATGCTGTATAAAAATGCTTTCCAGACAACAGATTGTCTGCAACAAGATCATACTCTATTTCTTGCAAAAACGGGTTCTTATTCAGCAATTTCTCTGCATACAAATAAAGCATGTTCACCAAAAAGGAGGAACACTCATGAAACAGACAATAAAAAATATTCTTTCTCTCTTTCTCATTTCAGCCGCAGTATTTTTCTGCCTTAAATACCCGTATGACATAAGCACAGCTGTAAGTAATGGACTTGACCGCTGTATTGATGTTATGATACCGTCAATGTTTATCTTTATGTGCATAACTTCATTTACTGTTAGCTGCGGACTTCATCGTATTCTGAGTGTTCCGTTCACGCCCTTTGCCAGATATGTTCTTCGCCTGACGCCGGAGCAGTTCGGTATATTTCTGCTAAGCATTTTTTCAGGCTATCCGACCGGAATAAAGCTTCTTAAAGACAGCCTCTCAGAAAACGAGATTTCAAAAAAGGATTTCGATCGCCTGAGCTGTTTCTGCTTTGCCGGAGGACCGGCTTTTATTTCAGGAACTGTTTCCGGCGTTCTCTTTCCGGGAACGTCAGCCGGAATGCTCTGCTTTTTATCCATTACCACAGGAAACCTTATATGCGCATTTATAACCGGGTTGTTTTCACCAGTCCCCCAAAAATCCTCATGCAGAATCAGGACACGCATAACCTCCGGAATATTTACACAATCTGTTCTTTCATCCGGTCGTGCAATGTTCAGCATGTGCGTAATGATAGTACTTTTCAGTGGACTGCTAAAAGCTATGCAGCTTTCGGGCATTCTGGACATTATATCAGCTGAAAACGGCACGTCAGGTCTTATATATTCACTGCTCGAAATAAGCAATATTGCAGAGCTTCGCAATCCGAAAATACAACTGCTCCCAATTATCACATTTTTGCTCTCGTTCGGCGGAATATGTGTTCTAATTCAGATTATTGCAGTTTCTGACGGTCTGCTGAACATTCGGAGGTTTCTGTTCTTCAGACTTGTTTCTGCCGGATTTTCAGCGGTAGTATGCCGGCTTATTTCACGCTTTTTTTATCTTGGAACGACCGATGCTGCGGTATACGGCACTGTGAAAGTAAGCCGCAGACCCCTCTGCGCCGTTATGATATTTGCTATGACTATAATGCTACTATCATCTGCCGAAATACATTTAAGGCAACACCGCACAAATCACGACTGACAGTTTTGCACAGCATTTGTTGACAAATCTGTACGGAAATAATTACACAGGTATTGCCTTGATTTTTGTTTTATAACCTGTATTCATAGGAAATGATGTACATCCTACCCTATGAATACAGTTTTTTTACATATAATTTACAAATTTCTAACTGAATGAAATATTGACAAGCTGCAAAAAATATAGTAGAATAATATTCGGTAAAGTCGAAAGCCGGTAACTATCCGGTGCAGACTAAAATTTCAGACAAATTTTACAGACCACATCAGAAATAAATGTCGGTTTTATTCCGGCTGTAATATGATCCGGTAGGTAAGGCTACCACAGGGATATGGGTTGCTGCCGCAAAATAGTGGAGACACTATGAGATGGTTAGCAGGGTATGTCGAAAAACGAAGGCATATCCTAATGCAATTTCACGCCCTGCGAAGCTAAAGCTTGAACGGTGTTTATGATTGCGCATAATTATTAAACCCGTATCAGGCTTAATCTGGTACGGGTTTTTGATTTAAAAGTTAATTCTGAGAACCCGTCTTCACAAGATATGTGTGCGGATTTCCAAGCACAATTTTTAACGCAGTATGCGTAAAAATTTGCTGGAAAAACGTGAGCATTCGCTTGTGAAGACAGGTTCTGACACCTGTGCTGACAAGCTCTTACTGCTCAGCTTTGTGGTTTTTGTCCATATATTACAATAACGGAGGTAACGATTATGACTGAAAAACTGACTAAACTTTTAAAAGAAAAAAATTATGTCAAGATAAAAGCGATAGTCAGGGATCTTTATCCCGCTGACCTTGCAGTCCTGCTTGAAACGCTTGAGCCTCGTGACATAACACTGATATTCAGACTTCTTCCCAAAGAGCTTGCCGCCGAAACCTTCACATACATGGACAGCGACACACAGATGCACCTTATAAGCGGATTCAGCGACAAGGAGCTTCGTGAAGTACTTGATGAGATATATGTCGACGATACAGTTGATATTATCGAAGAAATGCCGGCAAATGTTGTTTCAAGAATTCTCCAGAATACAGATGCTGAAACACGCAAGCAGATAAACGATATTTTAAATTATCCTGCCGACAGCGCCGGAAGCGTTATGACAACGGAATATGTATATTTCCACAAGGAAATGACAACTCGTGAAGCGCTTGAATGGATAAGAAAAGTCGGCGTTGTAAAGGAAACAATTTATACCTGCTATGTTACAGAAGCCCGGAAGCTCATAGGCTTTGTAACAATACTTGATCTTGTTACTGCGGATGAGGACGTCAAAATAAAAAGCATAATGGATACAAATGTTATATATGTCAACACGCATGAGGACCGTGAGGACGTTGCAAAGAAGTTCTCCAAATACGATTTTCTCGCCATGCCAGTCGTTGACAACGACTGTCGTATCGTTGGAATTATCACCTTCGACGACGTACTCGACGTAATTCAGGAAGAAAATGAAGAGGACTTCTCAAAGATGGCTGCTATGGCACCGGCTGAGGATGCATACTTCAAAACCTCGGTATTCAAGCATGCAAGAAACCGTATCGGCTGGCTTCTCATTCTCATGTTTTCCGCAACTATAACAGGATCGCTGCTCACTCATTATGAAGAAGCATTCCAGGCGATACCTATACTTGTTTCATTTATACCGATGCTTATGTCAACCGGCGGAAACTGCGGTTCGCAAAGCTCCACGACCGTTATCAGAGGACTTGCTACAGAGGAAATAAAGTTTCGTGATTTCTTTAGAGTCGTCTACAAGGAATTCAGGATTTCACTTATTGTAAGCGTTATACTGGCTCTTGCAAACGGACTCAGGATCTATATTTTCTACAATCAGAATTTCCTCCTCTCACTCACAGTTGCACTTTCAATAGTGGGTACGGTCATAATCTCAAAGTTTATAGGCTGTGTTCTGCCGCTTCTTGCAAAACGTGTAAAGCTTGACCCGGCACTTATGGCAACACCACTTATCAGCACAATTGTTGATACCTGTTCAATGCTCATCTACTTTTCAATCGCAACTGTTGTCTTTCCGCAGCTTTAACACAATTAGCGGCTGTCGCATTTGCTGATCTGTACGTCAATAATTATGTATCTCACATAAAAAACAACCCGGTCACTTCACTGAAATTCAGTAAAGTGACCGGGTTTTAAAACTTGTTCAGATAGGATTTGTGCATAGACTTTCGAGCATAATTTGACTGATAACAAGGCAAAAATTTGAAGGCACACTGACGTATGGCAAGAATTTTTAACGCAGTTATCAGACAAATTTGCCGAAAAGATATGTGAATAGCCTATGAGAACAAGTTCTTACTGTAATTTAAGGCAATGCTGAACAAAGATTGTGCGGTGCTGCCTTAAAATAATTGTCCGGGAAGTTTAAACTTTTCCTTATATGGAAACTGTCTGTCAAACTCCTCAGCTTCTGTTTCATCAACAAAATATCCACTCGGTGTTGAATATTCACCTGTGATACCATCAAGATATCCGTCGATAAGTTCTCTACACAGAAAAAACGATGAATCTGCTCCCTCCGGCAGTCCATGATAACGGATGCCGTATTTACTCGCAAAGATAAAGCCGCTTTTTCCGTAAAAATCAATGTTGCCCTCAAAGCACACTGCACCACAGCCAAGCTCTGCCGCCTTTTCAAGAGAATAATCCAGCAGAAGTTTTCCATATCCTTTTCTTTTAAGCTCAGGTGTTATGCAGATAGGCCCCATTGTCATAATGGGAATATTTCTGCCATCGTCGGCTTTTATCACAGCCCTGACAAAAATATTCTGACCAATAAGCTTTCCGTCACGTTCCATGACAAAATCAAGCTCTGGTACAAAGTCACTGTCATTTCTCAGCTGATTCAGCACATAATGCTCCAGACAGCCGGGACGATAAACATTCCAGAATGATTCTCTTACAAGATTTTCGGTTTCACGATATTCATCTTCTCTTTCCAGACGAATTACATAGTCATTTTTATTCATTATTTTTCCTCCTGATGATTGTTGAACTGCAATTCTGGGAGGCTTGTGTGAAATAGCAGCGCAAACCTCCCGGTCAGCCTGCAATCTCCAAGGTGTTGTTCTTCTTCAAACAGCAATCTCCTAAAAATAAATATTGACGCATTCATTAACTGAATGCATCAATATTATAGCATATTTTTTTACTCGATTCAAGTACTCTTATTTTTAGGAAAAAATAATCCTGTCATATCTGTCTTTTCAAGCTCAAGAAGTCTAACCTTCAAATCTATTCCTCCTGCATATCCTGTAAGACTGCCGTTTGTTCCGACAACTCTGTGGCATGGAATTATAACAGAAATCGGATTATGCCCGACCGCACCACCTACCGCCTGTGCAGACATTCTTTCCTTTCCAGTCTCTGCTGCAATTATCCTGGCAATTTCGCCATAAGTCATGGTCTGACCATACGGAATAGTAAGCATTATTTCACATACGCGCCTACGGAAGTTCGTCATATTGCTTATGCTGAGAGGCGGCGTGAAGTCAGGCTCTTCACCGCTGAAATAAATATCGAGCCACCTCGTCGCCTGAGAAAAGACCGGCAGATTTCCGGAAATGTTTTCCTTGACAAGCGTCTGTGCAAAATACTTCTGACCTTCAAACCAGAGTCCCGTCAGAGCTTTTCCATCGCTTGCAATAGTGATATTCCCAAGCGGAGAATTATAGTGACAGGTGTAGTCCATATTTTCCTCCATCATTTCTTTTTTGGAGCATAGTCTCTCATTCTGTCAATTACTTCTGCATGCTATTCACCTTTCGACTTCATCATTTTGCTGACAGCCTCACCAAGCTTCAGAAAAGCTTCATCCGGCATATAAACATTTTCTACAGCCTTTTCCATAGGGCAGATGTCATCACCGTTACGGTTTATAATTGCATCAGTTACAGTATCAGACTCAACAATAATTCCGTTTTCCTCAAGAAGCCTTACAGCGCCTTTACTCATTACAGACGCATGAACAGCAGTCACCTTTAAGAGGATATACAGAAATGCCGCTGCACGTCCGACAATTCTGTCTGCTGCCGAATAGCCCTGTACGTCCGTTTTATCATTTAAAAGCTTCATAAGCGGCTTTATACCCCTTTCACAGCTTTTAATCACACTATCACCCCTGCACAGAACACAGGTATACTCCCCTGACTCAAACAGCTTAACCGCTTTGTCAAGATCCTTATCTGAGAAGCTCATTGCTTACTTTCTCCAGTTCTTTTCTGATCTGAATATGCTGTGGACATGCCTGTTCGCATTTTCCGCATTTTATGCATTCGTTTGCACGTTTTTTGCCATGTCCGCCGACAAGCCAGTTTTCCTGACCAAGAGCGCTTTCCTTGTTGCCATAAAGAGTTAGATAATTCATGGCGGTAAACGAACCGGAAACGCCAATATTCATTGGACAGACCTTTGCACAGTAATTGCATGTAGTGCATGGTATAAGCGGTATTCTGTTCAATGCTTCCTGTGCAAGAACTATAGTACTGCGTTCGCTTTCACTCAGTCCGCTGAAATCCTTCATGTAGGAAAGATTGTCCTGCATCTGTTCTGTGTTGCTCATTCCGGAAAGAACAGTCAAAACACCGTCGAGGTCTGCTGCAAAACGAACAGCCCATGAAGCCGGCGACATATCAGGTTCTGCCGCTTTAAGCACATCAGCCACAGACTGCGGAGGAGTTGCAAGCATTCCGCCCTTAACAGGCTCCATAATTATAATCGGCTTGCCATGCTTTCTTGCAACCTCATAGCATTCCCTTGAGCATATTTCAGGATTTTCCCAGTCGGCATAGTTTATCTGAAGCTGAACAAATTCCATTTCAGGATGTGCTGTCAGAATTTCCTCAAGCTCTTCCGGGGTTGAGTGGAATGAAAATCCGACATGGCGCAGCACACCTTCCATTTTCTTTTCCTGAACCCAGTTCCAGAGATCGAATTTATGAAAATATTCCGTTCTCGTTTCACCAAGATTATGAAGAAGATAAAAGTCAAAATATCCGGCGCCTGTCTGCTTCAATGAAACCTCAAGCTGAGACTGTGCTTCTTCCTTTGTCTTGCAGTTTATCCATGCTGCATTCTTAGTTGCAAGCTGGAAGCTTTCTCTCGGATAGCGTTCAACAAGAGCCTGTCTTATTGCGTCCTCGCTTCCGTTGTATGCCCATGCGGTATCAAAGTATGTAAAGCCTGCTTCCATGAACATATCAACCATTTTCTTTGTCTGTTCAATGTCTATAACGCCATTGTTCTGTGGCAGACGCATAAGTCCGAAGCCAAGCTTCTTTATTTCTGTTTCAAAGTATTTCACTGTTTATTCCCTCTCTGACATCTTTTCATTGTTAAGACGATACATTATAAGCGGAATCATGATCCACTGAATCGCAAGTCCGAAAATGCCGACTGCAATACTTTTCCAGATAACTGCTGCTGGTATAGCACTGTTTCCTACTGCATACACAGAAATAAGAATTGCTGCTGCACGAACTGCACGTCCTGCAATCTGAGCTATAATAACCTTTGCAATACATGGAAGCTTTGTATTGCGGAGAAGTCCACTGAAAAGACCATATGCGCAAAGCTCAAGCATCATGAAAGGCAGCATTGCCGTACCTGGCATGCCAGTTAATCCTGCGCTTATAAGCGGACTTAAAATTCCCGCTGCCGCACCGGCATAAGGACCGGCTATAAGACCTACCAGAAGGACCGGAAAATGCATCGGTAAAAATATTTCGCCGAGAGCTGTTCCAAGTCCTGATATGCGTCCCATAACGTGAAGAAGCTGCGGCAAAGCAACAGCTGCAATAACTGCAAGTGCTGCCGCCAGAGTCTGCTTTCTTAGTGAAAGCTTTGATTTTGTGAGTTCTGCTGAATTTGTCATTTTCATATTCCTCCTGTTACGGCAGTACCGGTTAAGCGGCGCCGCCTTAATATTTGTTTACATTATACTCCATGGAGTAAACTCCAAGTCAAGAGATTTTCCGGTATTTCGTCATGTTTAAAAAAAAAAGCCATATTATATTTGTACCAGATAACATACAAAAAAAAGCACCGTTATAAACGGTGCTAATAGAGAGGGGGATCACAACGGCCTGCCGCCGTTATTAAAGGCCTTAAAAGACCAATGAAAATGTCATATTAAGCTGTCAACAGAGATTATTTCCTCAAATGACTCATAATATACTTTGTTATTTAAAATATTACTGCTGCAAATACTACAGATAAATTCTTTATCTATTATTATCTGAGAAAATGTATGACCACTTTCAGTATGAGAAGTAATATAATTATTGTCAATTATAAATTCAGCTTTGTCAAGCGGATATGACAAACCCGTTCCAATAGCCTTTACAAAACTTTCCTTGAGTGTCCAGAGCTGAAAGAATGCCATATCCGGATCGCTGCTGTTCCTGACATAATCTGCTTCACGTTCAGTAAAGCTTCTTTTCAGGACACGTTCAGGGTATTTCCGCAGCTTTTCAGCGTCTGCACCGACAGTACGGTCAGAAACAGCGCATACTGCAAGCTGGCGGCAATGGCTTATGTTGAAATGCACTCCGCATTCCTTTTTTAATTGCGGCTTTCCGTACTCATTGCTGGTAAACAGCTGTTCTTCTGCCGGAATTCCATTTTGCAGAAGTGCAGAGCGAAGCAGCCTGTGTGCTTCATCCCTGACCATTCTGCTATGAGATATCCTGTTTTCGTCATCAGAATATCTGCATTTTTTTAAATAAAGCGTTACTATTCAGATCAGCCCTTTTTTGCTGTTGTCTTTGCTGCTGCCTTTACCGGCTTTGTTGATTCCTTTGCAGCCTTGTCGGCAGTTTTCTTAGCAGCCTTTGGAGCAGTGGACTTTGATGGAGTTTTCTTTGGCTCAGCAAGACCGATTATTGCCGGAGACTCCTCAGTCTTTTTTGCTGCTGTCTTTGAAGCTGATTTAGCTGTTGTTGTCTTAGTAGTCTTTGAAGCAGCTTTGGCTGTAGTTTTTGAAGCAGTCTTGGCAGCTGTCTTTCTTACAGTTTTCTTTGAAGCCTTTTTGTGCTCTTCAATTACAGGGATAATTGAAAATGCCTTATCCCAGTTGCCGTCAACAAAAAGCTTTCCGTTCTGAACTGCCTCCATTGCGCTCAGCGTTCCATTGAAAATGCTTATGATATCCTCTGCCTGTGCTGTCAGAACTGCATCATTGTCCTTGTAGTCAAAAGGCTCAATATAAAGCTTTCCGTCATTTATCTCAGCATAGAAAGCACCTTCGCCCTCGCCTGTAACATTGATCTGAAGTGCAAGATGTCCCTCATAATTGCTTACATCGGCAGCACCGATCTCCTCTTTGGTTTTTGCAACGATTTCTTCGAAAGTCATAAGTAATCCTCCCAATTTGATCTTATAAGAAATATCAGTATAAATGATGATTTTACAAAATTCATTACTATATTTATATCACAGTAAGATTTTAAAGTCAATTGATTATGTGTAGATTTTTTTTTGAATCATTTTGATTTTTTTGGCTTTATTTTACAATTTTCGCAGTACAGCAGGGATTTTTCGTAATTTTACGATTAAATTTACACAAATTAAAATGCCCTGCTTTTGATTTACTGGGCATTCTGACAGATATTTCTGTTGTGCAAATTGACGAAATCTCATATAAATTTTTGTGTAATAAGCTTTCATTTTCATTGTAATCGGTATTTATGCTTAAAAAATGAGGACACCTTATCTTATAAAGTGTCCCCTTTTGCTTGAACAATACATATACGATATGTGTACAATTCTGACATTATTTTTTATCCTTAAGAGAATTCTTCGTTGACTTATTAAATTCATCAACAGCTTCATTCCATTCACTGTATACTGGAAGCTCTCTTTTATCCTCAAATATTTTCTGGTCATCAAGATATTTTCCAAGATATCTCGTTACTTTCAGCGCACCGCTGAGGTTAAGGTGATCTCCGTTATCCATTGAATCCTTTGACCAGTCAATGTTAATTTCAGAGTGAAGAGTATTCAGGTCAATATAGTCAACGCCAAGCTCCTCGGCAAAATCCTTCATGCTGTTATGGCGCATGTAATTCCAGTTTTTTGTACTTGGAGCACTTATAAAGACAAGCTTTGCATTATTCTGGTCACAAATTGCCTTTATATCCTTTACATACCTAATGTTCTTTGCCGGAATTTTCTCCTTTTTCTTCGACCTAACCATATACTCCTCTTCATTAGCCGCCTTAACAGCTGAATGTGACAGATAACCCTTGTTAGGGTCTACATAAGTATAATCGGTCTTTCTGGAAAAATAGTTCATGTTGAAGGTTTTCCATCGGTCATGATACCTGAACACCGGAAAAACCTTTTCAGCCTGCTGAAAAATCTCCTCAGCACGTCCGAATTTCCGAAAAACAGCATTTGTTTCGAGAAATACAATTTTCGGCTTCTGACTGTTCAGTGAATTGCGGAGAATTTCAACAGAATAACAGAGCTTCTGTTTGGTTGTACCGCAGACGTACGTTGAAATCCCATAGTCCTGCCATATTTTAAGCGGAATAAATGAGCAATAGGTCTCGCTGTCACCCAGTATAACCGCATCTATCGTATCGTCCGGCTCTCCTAGTATGCCGACCGCCATAGGATC
>CAKSJL010000049.1 GCA_934463345.1 uncultured Oscillospiraceae bacterium
AATAAACTCAGTACGCATATGCTCAATGCCGTAAAGGAATCGGTTGCAGATATAGACGCAGTTATATTTATGGCTGACTGTACAAGACCTCTCGGCGATCAGGAGGAAAATATGCTTGCAGATCTCTGCCGCAGCAAAACGCCTGTAATATTTGTGCTGAACAAGATTGATCTGCTTGATAATATGAGCAGACTTGCGCCTGTTATAGCAGGACTCAGTGCAAAATATGACCTTGAAGCAATCGTACCTGTCAGCGTAACTGAAAACAATGGAATTGATCTGGTGATTGAGGAATCCTTAAAGCTTGCGTCAGAAGGACCGCACTTCTTTCCGGACGATATGATAACAGACCAGCCTGAAAAGGTTATTGCATCCGAAATTATAAGGGAAAAGCTTCTGGAGCTGCTTGATGATGAAGTTCCGCATGGAATAGCTGTTACTGTTGAAAAAATGAGCGAGCGTGAGGAAAAGGAGATTCTCGACATTAGCGCTGTAATATACTGCGAAAGAGAATCGCACAAGGGCATCATTATCGGCAAGGGCGGAGCTATGCTTAAAAAGGCAGCCTCGCTTTCGAGAAAGGAGCTTGAGGATTTTTTCGCTATAAAGGTTAATCTTCAGTGCTGGGTGAAGGTCAAGGAAGACTGGCGAAATCGTGAGGGACTTATAAGAAGTTTTGGTCTTACGGAGATATAAAGGCAACATCGCACAATTAACGGCTAACGCATCTGCACGTCAATAATTATGCGGTATTGCCTAAATAATCTGCGTGGACAGGCTCATTGTATGGCACAACGGATTTTGATGCAGTTGTTTACCATTCATTACAACTTATATAAACCGTCTTTTCCGGAAATAATTTTAGGGAAATGACTTTAAGGCGGTGTTATATATGACTGATGAAAAATGGAATGAATTTATTATGACCGGAAAAATTTCCGATTATCTTGAATATAAAAAAACTGAAGAAGAGTTTACAGCAGGGAATGGTGAAAATCATGGAAGTTGTAACCCTGAAGGGAATAGTACTGAGGGAATTTCCCGTTGGTGAAAATGATAAGTTTATACACATCTTTACAAAGGAACGTGGCGTTATAGAGCTTTCCGTCAAGGGCGGACAGAAAATGCTCAGCAAAAATGCTGGAGCGACACAGCTTTATTCTTACTCGGAATTTTCGGTAAAGTGCGATAAAGGAAGATATTATCTTGACAGCAGCCAGCAGATAAGGTTTTTTTACGGAATAAGAAAAAACATAGAATCCCTGGCTCTTGCTCAGTATATAAGCGAAGTGGTTATCTATGTCACAGGGCAGAATGAGCAGAAGCAGGACATTATGCGACTGCTTTTGAATACCTTTCACTATCTTTCTGAAGGTACAAGAAGTTGCCGTTTTTTAAAGTCGCTTTTTGAAATGCGCTTTATGACGGAAATTGGAATGATGCCGGATATAGTATGCTGCTCTGTCTGCATGAAATATTCAGCCGAGGAAATGTATTTTGACCTTATGAGCACAAAGCTTTACTGCTGCGGATGCATTTCGCCGTCTGGTGATGATACGCTGGTGAGAATTCCGACATCTGTTGTTCATGCGCTCAGGCATGTTGTTTTTGCGGATTTTGACAGACTTTATAATTTCAGACTGTCAGACGTCAATATGAAAAAATTAGGGCAGATATCTGAACGGTATCTGCTCATACATATAGGAAGAGAATTTAAAACACTGGATTTTTACAGAACATTGGGTATATAATTATGAACAAATATTTTAAAACACTTGAATTGCAGAAGGTACTGAAAATGCTTTCTGATATGGCATCAAATGAAAAAACCAGACAGCTTGCGCTGAATCTGGAGCCTTGCACTGATTATGACAAAGTATGCCTTGAAATTGACAAAACATCACAGGCTCTTGATCTTTCAGTGAAATTTGGAACACCGCCGTTTTATGAAATAAAGGATGTAAGCGCTTCGCTCAGACGTGCGGCATCGGGTGCAAGAATATCGCTTAAAGAGCTTATTGAAATAAAAGGACTTTTAAACCAGATCGGTGCGCTTTCAGACTGGTATTCGCATTGTGAAAACGTTGAAACTGAGCTTGATTATCTTTTTTCGCAGCTTCGTCCTAATAAATACCTTTTTGAAAAGCTGGACAGGTCAATTCTTTCAGAGGACGAGATTTCAGATGCAGCAAGTCCGGAGCTTGCTGCAATAAGGAGAAAAATAAATCGTGCAGGTTCAAAGCTCAGGGAAACGCTTGATAAAATGATAAAATCTGAGGCTGTGCAGAAATCGCTTCAGGAAAATATTGTGACAATGAGAGACGGCAGATTTGTCCTGCCTGTTAAAGCGGAGTGCAGAGGAAAAATACAGGGACTGATACATTCGTCCTCTGCCACCGGACAGACAGTTTTTATCGAGCCTATGTCCGTTGTTGAAGCAAATAATGATATAAGAATGCTTGAGGGACAGGAACAGGAGGAAATCGAGAGGATCATAACCGAGCTTTGCCATGAATGCGGAGGCAGTGCAGAGGAGCTTATAAGCAGCTATGATATCTGCACAGAGCTAGACCTTTATTTTGCAAAAGCTAATTTAGGCGCAAAAATGAAGGCATGCGCTCCGGAAATTACCTGCGATGGCACTCTCCGTTTAAACAAGGCGAGACACCCGCTTATAGATCCGAAAAAGGCTGTTCCGATAGATATAAATCTGGGTGAAAAATACAGTGCGCTTATTATAACAGGTCCGAATACCGGTGGTAAGACCGTTGCGTTAAAGACTGCCGGTCTGCTTTCAGCAATGGTCATGTGCGGTCTGTTGATACCGGTTTCTGATGGAAGCAGCGTGTCTGTTTTTACGCATATATTAGCTGATATCGGTGACAGCCAGAGCATAGAGCAGAGTCTTTCAACATTTTCTTCACATACAAACAAGGTAATTGAGATAATAAAGCTTGCAGATGAAAATTCACTGATTCTTCTGGACGAGCTTGGTTCTGGAACAGATCCTGTTGAGGGTGCAGCGCTTGCTGTTGCCATAATAGAAAGACTTAAATGTCAGGGAGCAAAGCTTATGGTTTCAACGCATTATCAGGAGCTTAAGCTTTACGCCATTGAGGGAAAAGATGTTGAAAACGCAAGCTGTGAGTTTGATCCGGAAACTCTCAAACCTACCTACAGACTTATTACCGGTTCTCCGGGAAAATCAAATGCGTTTTCTATTTCGGCGTCGCTCGGAATGCCGGAGGATGTTATTGCCGAAGCAAAATCTCTTGTAAGCGAGGAGAATACCAGATTTGAAAAAGTCGTTTCTCAGCTTGAGGATGCAAGGCATGAGCTTGACAGGCAGAATGAGGAGCTGAGAAAGCTCAGGGCGCAGGAGGAGGAAAACAGCCGTAAGCTGAAAGAGCAGCTTGATGAGCTTGAAAAAAACAAGCAGCAGCAGCTTGAACAGGCAAGACTTCGTGCAATGAGTATAATTGAAAGCGTTAAAGCGGAATCCAACAGTCTTATGGACGAGCTTGAAAAGCTGAAAAAAGAAAAAGACAAAAAGGATTTTGCAAAAAAATATTCCGATATCAAGACTCACAGCAAGCAGAGCTTTAACAGGATGTACGACACAGCAAATCCGCTTGATGAAAAGTCGGAAGATGATTATCATCTGCCGAGAAAGCTTAAAAAGGGTGATACAGTTCTTGTTCGTGATATTGACAAAAAGGGAACGGTATGCTCTGAACCGGACGAAAACGGAAATGTTTATGTCCAGATGGGAATTATTAAAACAAAGGTATCGGTTTTGCAGCTCAGGCTTTTAAATGAGCAGAAGGTGACATACAAAAGCAAACCTGTTTCTACCCGAAATATAAAAAGCAAGTTGGAGCGAAAGGGCTCTATGGAACTTGATATTCGTGGAAAAAGCGCAGATGAGGGCGTTTATGAGATGGAGGCGTTTATTGACAGCGCTGTCCTTTCGGGAATATCCATGGTGACGATTATTCATGGAAAGGGAACGGGTGTACTTCGTGCCGCCATACAGCAAAGACTGAAATCCATGAAGCAGGTCAAAAGCTTCCGCTCTGGGATTTATGGAGAGGGCGAAAACGGTGTTACGATTGTTGAGCTTAAATAGCATAGGATATAGCGTAACTGTGGGTTACTAAAAAATCAGAGCGTGTTTACATATCAAATTTATGTGAACACGCTCAATTTTCAACAAATATGCTTGACTTTTTTTATTTATAGTGTATAATGTAATTATGAGAAATTTTGTGTTTTATTAAGGCAACACCGCATATTTGCATTTTGTACGATAATGATTATGCAGCGCTGTCTTAAAAGGAAAAGGAGGATTACCATTGAAATTCAAAAAGAAATTACTGTCCTGCGCAGCATTGCTTGCAGTGGCAGCGTCATTCATGACATCGGCATTTACAGGTTTTACAACCTCTGCTGCTGTTGACGACACAAATGATGACTGGCTTCATGCAGTCGGAAGCAGACTTTATGACAAGGACGGCAATGAAGTCTGGCTGACAGGTGCGAACTGGTTCGGATTTAACTGTTCGGAAAATGTTCCGCATGGTCTTTATGCGGCTGACTGTGATGAATTCCTTTCAAATGTGGCAGACAAGGGAATTAATATCATCCGTTTCCCGATTTCAACTGAGCTGATTTATTCATGGATGCAGGGAACACCAAATCCGGTTCAGAGCGTTCAGGCAGGTTATGATCCGCCGTATGTTGACATTAACAGGGATTTTGTACTTGAGGACGGAAAAACTCTGAAAACAAGTGAACAGATTTTTGATATCATCATGCAGAAATGTAAGAAGTATGGTATCAAGGCGCTGATCGACATTCACAGTCCTCATTCAGATAACTCTGGTCATAACTATAATCTCTGGTATGGAAAAGAAACTGCTGACGGAACTATGGTAACGACCGATATATGGATTGATACCCTTGTATGGCTTGCTGACAAGTATAAAAATGACGATACAATTATAGCGTACGACCTGAAAAATGAACCTCATGGAAAAGGTCAGGAGGGAAGTACCGCTGCAAAATGGGACGGCTCTACAGATGAAAATAACTGGGCATATGCAGCTACAAAATGCGCCAACTCAATACTTGATGTGAACCCTAATGCGCTTATTCTTATCGAGGGCGTTGAGCAGACATTGAAAAACAGCTCATATACATGGGGTCAGCCTGATTCCAAAACAGATCCGCCGTATATTCCTGCATGGTGGGGCGGAAACCTCAGAGGCGTAAAGGATTATCCTGTTGAACTTGGTTCTACTGACAGAAACAGCCAGATTGTATATTCTCCACATGATTATGGTCCATCGGTTTATAATCAGACATGGTTTGACAAGGATTTTACAACACAGACTCTGCTTGACGATTACTGGTATGACACATGGGCATACATAAACGATCAGGATATTGCGCCGCTGCTTATAGGCGAGTGGGGCGGTCACATGGACGGAGCTGAAAACCAGAAATGGATGACTCTGCTGCGTGACTATATGATAGATAATCATATAAATCATACGTTCTGGTGTCTGAACCCTAACTCAGGCGATACGGGCGGACTTTTGGGATATGATTTCAAGACATGGGATGAAGATAAGTACGGACTCTTTGAACCGTCACTCTGGCAGACAAGCGAACAGGGCAAGTATATTGGTCTTGATCACCAGATTCCTCTGGGCGTTAACGGTACTGGTATAACAGTAACTGAATATTACAGCGACTATGCAGATTCAGAGGGAAGCAACCTTGATGCAGGCGGAAAAACAGATCCGAAGCCTCCTGTTACGACAGTTACAACAACTCCGTCTCCTGATGTTACAACGACGATTACTACGACAGTAAAGACAACCATTGCTCCTACAGAATCAGAGACAAAGGCTACAGATGCTTCAACAGTTATAACACCTACAATGGGTGAAGCAACTATGTATGGTGACGTTAATACTGATGGTGAGGTATCTATTTCAGACGTTGTAAAACTTAATATGTATCTGCTCGGTGGAGACAATGAGCTTGACGCTGTGCAGCTTGCAAATTCAGACTGCGTCAGGGATGGCGTTATAAATACGTCAGACAGCGCACTCATTATGAATTATGTGGCAATGATGATAAGTGCTGATATGCTCGGTGCAGAATCATAAAAATAAAAAATCGTCCGGTCATTTGTTTATGATGACCGGACGATTTTATGTACACTTTAAAGTAATGCGTTTTACAAATTACTTCTTCTGAAGATCGTCAACACATTCCTGGCAGATTGCCTTGCCCTTGTAATCTACGAGGTCCTCGTTAGAACCGCAGATGATACAAGCGCTCTTTGACTTTGTGATGATGAGCTTGTCCTCATCAACATAAAGCTCAACTGTGGATCTGATATCAAATCCAAGGCTTGTTCTGATTTCCTTCGGCAGTACAATTCTTCCAAGATCGTCAATAGTCTTGCGTACACCAGTGTTTCTCATTTTTTTTACCTCTCTTTAATTGAATTTTTTGAGTTTTATGGCGTTAAACATTGTGAATCATTATCATAAATCAACAAAATCGTATTTCATCGTATTTTATAGCACAAAATCCATCATGTTAACACCTCGTGTATATATAATATCATTCTTGTCGTAATTTGTCAAGGGGCAAATAACAAAAAATCGTATTTTTTTCGAATTTTTCAGTTTTTTTTTATTTTTAATGATTAAGGAATTTTAAAATAATAAAAACGTAAAAAAAGTGTTGACATCAATCAAAAGTTGTGATATAATAAATTACGTTGTTTGAGATATTAGCTCAGTTGGCAGAGCATACGCCTTTTAAGCGTAGGGTCGAGAGTTCAAATCTCTCATATCTCACCAACATGTGCACCATTAGCTCAGTTGGTAGAGCAACTGACTCTTAATCAGTGGGTCCTGGGTTCGAGCCCCCGATGGTGCACCACTGGCCCGTTGGTCAAGCGGTTAAGACTCCGCCCTCTCACGGCGGCATCACCAGTTCGAGTCTGGTACGGGTCACCAAAGTTAATCCCTGAAACAGTGTGATGCATTGTTTCAGGGATTTCTTTTGCAGTTAAAAAACACGTTAAGGCAACACTGTACAATCTTTGTGCGGTATTGTCTTTAAGAACCTGTCCTCACAAGCGTATGCGCACGTCTTTCCAGAAAATTTTTACGCATACTGCGTTAAAATTGTGCTTGGAAATCCGCACATATATCTTGTGAAGACGGGTTCTAAAAATCTCCACTATGCCGCATGAGAGATTTTTATTGCTGTTTGTGCTGACACTTTAGCGGCAGGAATGGAGATTAATATGAAGGAAAAATCAATTGAAATTTTCAGAAATGCTCCAGTACCTAAGGCGGTGCTGAGCAACATTATTCCATCAGTTGTAAGCATGATGATGGTTTTGCTTTACAATCTGGCGGATACTTTTTTTATAGGACAGACTAAAAATCCGTATATGGTTGCTGCAGTTTCCATTGCAACTCCGGCGTTTCTGCTTTTTATGGCTATAGGAATGCTTTTCGGGATCGGCGGAACATCTCTTATATCCAGAATGCTGGGCGAGGGAAAGGAAGAATATGCAAAGCATACATCATCGTTCTGCTTCTGGACAGGTCTTACAATAGGCGTAATATCAATGATCGGCATCTGGATTTTCTCAGGTCCTATATGTAAGGTGATAGGGGCAAGCGCAGATACTATGGATTATACTGTTCAGTACATAAATATTGTTGCGGCAGGAATTCCGTTTCTTATAATAGGAAATGCATTCAGTAATATAATTCGTGCTGAGGGACGTGCAAGGACAGCTATGGCTGGAATGATAATAGGCAACATAATGAATATTGTTCTTGATCCGGTTATGATTCTGTGCTTTGGCTGGAATGTTGCCGGTGCAGCTGTCGCAACAGTTATAGGAAATGTCTTTTCAGCCGCATTTTATTTTATTCATCTTGTATCAAAACGCTCGATGCTTTCAATAAATCCTTGTGACTATAAAGCTCGTGACCATATAGCGACAGGCGTAATGGCGATCGGTATTCCGGCTTCTCTTAACAGTATTCTTATGAGCACTTCAAATATTATAGTAAATAATCTCATGAAGAAATACGGCGATATGGCGGTTGCAGGCATGGGCGTTGCCATGAAGGTTAATATGATTGTTGTTATGCTTTTGATAGGCGTCGGAACAGGTGTACAGCCGCTTCTTGGCTACTGCTTTGGTGCAGGAAACAGAAAAAGATATATTTCAGTTTTAAAATTTTCGCTCTGTCTGGCGTTCGGACTCAGCGCAGTTATGACTGTTATATGCTATTGCGGCGCAGGTCCTCTTGTAAGAGCATTTCTTGACAATGAGGACGCCTTTGATTATGGAATGAAATTTGCAAGAATTTATATTTATTCAGGGCCTGTTCTGGGAATCCTTTTCGTTTTTATAAATGCGATACAATCAACGGGTGCGGCAATACCGTCTCTGATACTTTCAGTAAGCCGTCAGGGACTTCTGTACATGCCGATCATTTTTACATTCAATGCTGTTTTCAGTTCGGAAAGAATGCTGGTTCTTGCACAGCCTGTTACGGACTATCTTGCGACAACACTTTCACTGATTCTGTTTCTTATAACCTTTAAAAAATATTTCCCGAAAGAAAATGACGTTTTGTCTTGATTTTTTTATAATAAATTGTTATTATTATATAGACAAATCTATGAGGAAGGTACCGTATGGTTGAATCAGTAATTATTTGGTATCAGATCAGGAATGGAGAAAAATATGTCAGGAAAGATAAAAAGCTTATATCATAAGTATGAAGAAGCGGTCATGTACATAATTTTTGGCGCTCTGACAACTCTTGTCTATTATATAGCAAGGTTCGGGTCAAGACTACTCATGGGCGATCTGACCGGTGCACCTATGATCGCAACGGCGTTTGCTCAGATAACCGCTATAACCTTTGCATTTATAACAAACAAAAAATTTGTTTTCAAAAGTAAGACGCATGGAATAGGTCGGCTTTTCAGAGAAGCAGTTGCATTCTATGCCGGAAGAGGCGTTACATTTCTGCTTGATATGCTCATAACTTATATTTTTGTAGAAAGATATTCCGGATTTTTCATTTCTCTGTTTTCACTTTCAAATATAAACTACAGCAGCAGTTTTATGCAGATTTCCCTTGTCAGCAAGCTTGCCGGAACACCGGAAAAAATGAATGAGTTTATCTGGACTATGCTTTCACAGGTAATAATACTCGTACTTAATTATTTTTTCAGCAAGCTTATTGTTTTCAGAAAAAAGAAAGAGGGGGCAGCGGCAGAATGAGGAAAGTAAAAAAGCTGATCACATCTGCAGTTTCATTTGCGATTTTTGCATTATGTTTTTCCATACATCTTACTGCGGCTGATACAAGCGAGGTGTATACAGTTTCAACCGATGACAGCAGGTATTCCTACTGTCAGCTTACAGACGGAACAGTCAAGATAAAGGCGACAGATAATGCGTCATTTGAGGGTGAACTTAAAGTTCCTTCATCTGTCGACGGAAAATCCGTATCTGCCGTTGCTGAAAGAGGATTTATAGGGCAGAAGCTGATAACAAAGCTGACGCTTCCTGAAACGGTAAATTCAATCGGAGAATCTGCGTTTTCAAACTGTCTGGCACTTAATGATGTAAAGGTGAACGGAACGATAAATGACATTGGCCTGTATCCGTTTTTTGCCGCACCGTTTGAAAAAAAGCTTGAGGTTAAAAATGATTTTGTAATATTTAACGGAGATATTCTTTATGACTATAGGGGTACTTCCCAGAATATTTCAATTCCGAATGGTATAAGAGTTATTTCTGAAACGCTTTTTACATATTTTGAAACACAGCGGGATTTTGAGATAAATTATATAACCTTTCCTGACAGCGTTGAATATATATGCAGCAAGGCGTTTTATGACTGCAACAATATAGTGAGCATATCGCTTGGAACAGGTGTAAAAAATATCGGAATGAATGCGTTCACAGCTTCCAGTATGACGATAGTCGGCTATTATGATACCTATGCTCAGACCTATGCTCAGGAACATGGCTTTACGTTTGAGCCTGTTGTTGAGTATGGAAAGGTGAGCGATACGATATACGCTGATTTTGCAGATAATTTCAGGCAGTATTATTTTACAGACGAAACGGAATTCAGTCGGGACGGAGTATTTGTTTACAGAAGAAACTATAACGGAGAAAAAATCGAGGTTGCAGACTGGAGCTATTCGGCAACACTTGAATCATTGAAATAAAAAAATTACCGGCATTCAAAAGAGTGCCGGTAATTTTTTATTATGTATCAGATGAAATTTATTTATCAACAGTAGGAATTTCGGATTTGTCATATTCATCAAGATGTTTCAGATAATATTTTGTGTCTTTTGCTGTTTCGCCTGAAAGAAGAATTACAGCGACGATATTAGGAAGAGCCATAAGTCCATTCAGTATATTTGAAAAATCCCAGACAAGATTAAGCGAAACAACTGCCGCAAGCGCAACTGTTATTGTAAATATTATCTTGTATGGTAAAATCGCTTTTCTGCCGAATAAGTAGTCAACACACTGCTCTCCATAATATGACCAGCCAAGCGTTGTTGAATATGCAAAGGAAATTATGCCTATAACAAGAATTGTAGGACCGAGGTAAGGAATCTGTGAGAATGCAGCCGTTGTAAGCTGTCCGCCATTTTCTATGGATGAAATGTTTATATCAGGATTTTTCATTATTGTTGAAACAAGCATGAGCCCTGTCAGAAGGCATACAACAACTGTATCCCAGAATGTTCCTGTCGAAGAAACAAGAGCCTGTCTTACCGGATTTCTTGTTTTTGCAGCAGAGGCAACAAGCGGCGCTGAACCCATACCTGATTCATTTGAAAAAAGACCTCGTGCAATACCATATCGTGCCGCAAGCATTATGCCCTGTCCGCAAAGACCGCCGCCGACTGCTCCGGGGGTAAAAGCGAGTTTTATGATCGCTTTTACTGCCGGAATTATGTAATCGTAATTCATACCGAGTATTATAAGGCAACCGGCAACATAAAATATTGCCATAAACGGAACAAGCTTCTCGCAGACCTTTGATATAGTTTTTATTCCGCCGATAATAACAATTGCTGTAATTATTGCGGCAACGACGCCGATAGTCCATCTTGGTATTGATATGAATGTGACGTTTGTTTCAATAATTTCCGTAATTGCATTTATTTGTGTTCCGCTTCCTATTCCGAACGAAGCAAATGCTGCGAAAAGAGCAAATATAATGCCGAGCCATTTCATGTTAAGTCCACGTTCAAGCGCATACATTGCGCCGCCCAGCATTCGACCGTCCTCACGCCTTACACGATATTTTACAGCGATGTGTGATTCGGCATACTTTGTTGCGATTCCGAATACGCCGGTGAGCCAGCACCAGAGTACTGCGCCAGGTCCGCCTATGTAAATAGCTGTTCCGACTCCGATAATATTTCCTGTGCCTATTGTCGAGGCAAGAGCAGTTGTAAGCGCCTGAAACTGGCTTACATCACCCTCAGTCCCTTCATCCTTTGTGACTGAGAGCTTGATTCCCTTAAAGACCTTTCTCTGAATAAAGCCTGTACGGAAAGTCATAAAGAGGTGTGTGCCAAAAAGTATGATGATAAGGGGAAGTCCCCAGAGTATGTCATCAATTTTACTTATTACTGATGCTACAGTTTCCAATACTTATTCTCCTTTTTATTGCTATACATCTTGTATAGGCAACACCATACAAAGCTTGTGCGGCGTTGCCTATTTTTCACAGAACGTGTCCGCATAACCGGCAAACGCTTTGTTAGAGTAATGTTATTATAGCATAAAATCAGAGAAAAATAAAGTAAAGACGTCTGAAAAATCATAGAAATCATCTTTTTGCGTTTTTGAAATGGCGAGTACTGTATGTTTAATTCAGATAAAATGATTTTTAGAACCTGTCTTCACAAGCGAATGCGCACGTCATTCAGCAAATTTTTTCGCATACTGCGTTAAAAGTGCTTGCCATACACAAGTATGCCTGCGCATTTTTGCCTTGTCTG
>CAKSJL010000050.1 GCA_934463345.1 uncultured Oscillospiraceae bacterium
AATCTCTGTTTTCTGTACTCATTTTTATATCCTCCGTAATTACATTCAAATAATCTTTTATTTTAATGCAGCAATCATTTACTGCTGAATTTTTCTTAACATTTTTCAGAACAATCGCTGGTACACATTCGTCTGTACAGTGCCCTTTTTTCTTTGTATTTCATAGAAATCATCCTTTCTGACTATTCCTATCTTTTCGGTATGCTTATAGTATATACTACATTCTTATGTTTGTCAATAGAATTTTGAAATATTTTATATTTATTTTATTCCATTAAATGTAATTAAGATAAAAAACAAATTATTATATTATAAGGATGACAGCTAAAGCCTGTTTTATGTATAAGATGAAAAACTTGATTAATGGCATAAAAATAACGGACTCCACAAATGGAATCCGTTATTTGTTGGTACGGGACTTTTTGAAAAAACAAGCAATATCAATGGTTTTGAGACTTTCGGACAACGAATTTTCTTACTCTTAACTCCACAAAATTATATACAGTCAAGGCGACTGTTAAAAAACGATTGCCTTTTTTCTATGCCCGAAAATGCCATGATTCGGGTTAAAAAACAGGTATGGACGAATAGCACATAATATGGTATAAAAATATGCACTATTCATCCACACCATTTTTATAATTGCGTAGTTAGTGAACTGTGATTTTAACTCACTAATATAAGGTAAGTTTTGAAGCATTAAGGGGGATACCATTTCTTTCAGGCATCCCCTCCTGGAAATTCTCAATCAGGTTTAAAATTTACCTTACTGACATTTTGAAAACTTCATAGATGTATTAAAAAAGCTTTGAAGGTTTTGAGTAAAGATACCCCTGAGAGAAGCGTATACCGTTTTGCTCAACAATTCCTTGAATACTTATGTTTTCAACAAACTCTGCAATAATTTCCTTTGAATGCTTTTTTGACCATTTTGAAATCATTTCAAGAAATTCAAGAGCATAAACATCCGTTGTTATGTTTTTGATGATTTCTCCGTCAATTTTTATATAGTCAGATGGAATTTTGAAAACATGCACTATATTTGAGAATCCGCTTCCAAAATCATCTATTGCAATCTTTCCTCCGGCATTATGCACCTTTTCAACAAACTCAAATATAACCTGGTAGTCCTCGATTTCCTCAGTTTCGGTAAGCTCAAAGATAAAGTGTTCAGGGTGCGGAGCAGTTTCAAGAAATTTAAGGATCGAATGAACAATTTTGTAATTGTAGACATCGCTTATGTTCATGTTTATGGTGACATTTTCTTTTCTGTTTCTGAAAATATTCATGACCTTGTTTATCATTATGGACGAGATGTCAGCGTAGTAGCCGTATTCCTTAGCTATGTCCATAAAATGATAAGGAGTGTATATATTTCCCTCAGAATCAGCGATTCTCATGAGCGATTCATACATATCTATTTCGCCTCTTGAATTGTCTCTTATTCCCTGGAAAAATGGAGTAACAAGATTGTTTGAGATTGCATTGTTGAGAATCATTATCATTTTCATTTTCTGGGCATTAAACTGTTCAAGTCCGAGATTTGGGGTGTAAACTAAAAAGCATGCCTTTTCATTTCTCATTCTGACGAGCGTCAGCTCAGCCTTTTTTATGAGATTTTCCTCGTTCATGACAATAGAAAACTCACTGACCGGAACATACGATGAAAATTTGAATTCAAGCAGGGCATTTTGAAGTGTGTGCATTTTGTCTATAAATTCACTTTCACCAATCATTGAATTCGAGGTAAGTATTAAAGATGTGTCTTTATATATGTAATAGTTGAACCGATCATCATTCACAATATTTGTTATAGACTTGTAAAAACGGTTAAGATAGAGATAAAATTTTGATTCGCTCATAAATGCCTTTATAAGACCTTCATTTTTTATGGTTATCATACATATTTTGTTGAATTTTCCAAAGTTGTAATCGAACAGAAATTTTGTAAGATTTCCTAAACCGGTTTCGCTGTCTATAAATAACGTTTTTTCGATTTCATGATGTTTTACGATACCGTTTTCTGAGTTGGTGTGATTTATCAGGTAATCAATAATACCCTCGTTGTTGTTGACAAGTTCACTGGTGTGTTCAGAAAGAATTTCCGTGTTGATTTTTATTCTGCTTTCATTTTCAGCAAGTGCGGCAATTGAAAATGAATAGCAGCAGTACCTGTTAACATTTTCAATGTTTCCAAATTCGCCGGCAACAAGCGCACCGCATAGATTCGTCTTTTCAAACGGCATAAGCTCCCATTTTGCACAATTGCTGAAAATATCCTGTCTTGAAACACAGCTGTAGCCAAACAAAACCTCTGCTGAATGACTATTAAGGTTTTCATAAACCATTTCGCATACCTCAACCGTTTTCTGAACGCTTGAATACGCAATTCTTACAACATCGCCGGCTTTGGCTTCACTCGGAACATACATGACCGGATCAGGTTCTGTCATAAACAACGAATTTTCCGGCGATTCCGGAGAAAATGAGATTGCCCATGGAACGTTATTCCTGTCAGCCTTTACAAGAGGAAAGAGGATTGTCGTGCTCATAGGATTTTTAAGCTCGCTGAAATTTATTCCAAGCTGTTCTTCATACCACTTTACGGCGTTTACACCGTCGATTTTTCTTATGATATTTCCGTCTGCTTCGGTTATTGTATGAAGGTCACCGACTGACTCTGTAACGTAAACGACATCGCTGAATACAGAAAGTCTTTTTGAAGAAATTGAAGCGCAGACTATTGAATTCTGATAAACGTTATCCTGATCAAAAACAAAGCTTTCCCGAATATTAGGATCGATAAGCGGTATTGCAGGAGTATTTGCAACACCGCCGATTATTTTGACCTCCGGATGTACTGCGTTTATATGCTCGACAAATTCATCAATTTTTATAAATGAACGTGCAGTAAAAACAAACATAAATCTGGTATTATCTGAAACGGTTTCGTTCATAAGAGCGTCAGCAATAACATTTCCGCTCAGTTGATTTCCGGCAGGATCGCTTAAAAAAGCGGAGGAAATTCTGATATCAGAGCATTGGAATTCCGTTATGGATACAAGACAGCAGTCAGTTTTAATGCCTCCCTTGTATATAACGCCGGATGTACTGCTTCCTATAATTCTGGAGTTAGGAAGATAGGAAAGGATTTTCTTTACAAACGGCATTATATTTTCAACAGTGTGAGTGCATGTATGGATTCTTATAAGGTATTCACTTTCAGCGGATAATTCATTTGCAATAATAAGTTCTTCAAATTGCTGGTTAGAAGAATAAATAAAGCCTATATTTTTCATGCTATTCCCCTCAATTCTGCCACATAGCGGCATCTTCATATATTAATTTTAAATGTTTTCGTACAATTTCATAAATTACACCATTATTTATATCCATTATATCACAATTTGTGTAATATGTCTATATTATTTCACAAGAAATTTGAAAAAATGTGATATTATACAAAAAACCACTTACTTTAATATGCAAGTTTACAATTGAAAAAAAGAAAATTCTTACGATTAATATTATAGACGGTTAATGTTTTTAAAGTATTATGAGGAGGGATTTAATATGAATAATATTCTTGGTACAGAAATCAGTTCAGCAAATAATGTTCTTATTTCAGCAAAAACCGCTTCGCAGGCTGCAAAAATTTCAGAAGCAGAAAACAAAGCTGCCGAAAGAATAAAATCATCTGAGAAAGAGGCAAGAACTGATTCGTTTGAAAGTTCCGGAAATAATAAAACTGATGCAACAGGTATATATTCAAGGGAATCGCTGCTTGAACAGCTGAGGAATTCAGAGCAGCAGCGTGTCAAGGCATTTGAAGATACCATAAGAAGCATGATGGCTCAGCAGGGTCAGATGATCAACCTTACGTTCAGAGGCGTCGGACTTCATGTTACGGAAGAGCAGAGAGCAGAAGCGGAGAAATCTGTTTCTGAAGGCGGAGAGTATTCTGTAAATGCTGTTTCTGACCGTATTATGGATATGGCCAAGGCGCTCGTAGGAGAGGATTCTTCAAAGATATCTATACTTCGTGAGGCTGTTCAGAAAGGATTTGGCGGTGCGGCATCGCTTCTTGGAAAAAATGAAGATGAGATGCCGGACATAACCAAGGATACATATAAGGAAATTATGAAGCGTTTTGATGACTGGGAAAACTCCTTTAAAAAGGATGAATCTGAGACACAGACAGACGCAGGAAATCAGACAGAAACGGAAGGAACAGAAGTATCATGAAAAAGACACTAAAAGAAGAAGAGCTTTAAGCTCTTCTTCCCTGAATAATCATCTTTGAATGAAAAAATTAAAAGTGCCTAAACGAAAAGATTGATTCGTTTAAAGGCACTTTTTTTTGACATAACAAAAAAGGCGGTATAAAACCGCCTTTTTCTTATTTAATTAATCTGCTTAGTTCTGAGGACCGAGCTTATCATATGTAATCATCATAGCAGCGTAGTTCATGATAATAGCACTGTCTGATGTGTCAACGTAGTTATCATATACGCAGTTAGCGTTAATGTAACCCTGTTCTGATACCTCATTAACTTCACTGTTGAGGAGGAACATGTTAAGCTTAACAACGTCAGCAACGTTTACTTCACCATCAACATTTACGTCACCCCAGTGAGCGTTGCTTGGGTCAGATGTATTAGCTGTATTGTCACCGCCAGTTGAATCTGAAGTGTCACCTGTTGGATCAACACCGTTAGCCTTTACAGTAACCTTAACAGTTGTTGTCTTGCCATCAGCAGAAACTGTAATTTCTGTTGTACCTTCGCTAACACCTGTAATTGTACCATCAGCATCAACCTTAGCAATTGATTCATCGCCTGACTTGAATGATGCATCAACTGTCTTTCCATCAACTGTAGCTGTGATCTTTTCAGTTTCGTCAACCTTAACAGTTACTGTTGAAGGTGTAACAATAAGTTTGCCTGATACATCAACATCAGCCTCATCCTGGAGGAATGAAGTTACCCAAACGAGTGGAGCGTTCCAGTTGATTGTAATTTCGTTTACAGACCATGCTTCAATTGAGTCAACATAGCATCTCTGTGGTGCAAGAGTGCCTCTTTCAAATCCAAGACCGCCGATATATGGATCCTGCATACCTGAACCCGGACCACCTGAAAGTGCGCCGTCTGGTGCTTCTGGGAATGAGCTGTCAAGCTCGTTTGACCAGTATCTGTGGTGAGGTCTCTGGAGAGCATATGAACCATAGCCTGATACATATGAGAATGAAAGTGGGTTACGTCCGAGGAGGTAGTCCATAGCAGTTGCAACACCATTGAGGTATGTTACATCCTGTGTATCATCATATGCATAAGCCATAACGATTGCGTTGTTGATAACGAATGAGTTTGAACCCCACTCATAACCATCAATCTCAATCAGATTTCCATTATTATCATAACCGATATTTACAGGGTCTGTAAATACTGCTGTCTGGTATGGAACACCATAACCTTGACTATTTTCTTCTGCAACATATGTGTCAGCAGCTGATTTCAGTGTATCCTTAATCTTAGAAACTTCTGAATCTGTAAGACCATCCTGGTTCAGATAAAGTGAAAGTGAACCAAGTGAAGCAGTATTACCCCAGTTAAATGAACCGAATGAACCGTTGTTTTCGCCGCCATCAAGTCTTGTAACAACTTCAAATGCACCAGAATATGACTTGATATCGTCATAGTATGTTGAATCACCAGTTGTTGCATAGAGTTCGCAAGCTGCCCAGTAAGCGTCATCCTTAACGTTTGTATCGCCGTAAGCACCGCCGCCGATTGCCTGATCCATAGGAGCATAAAGTGATGTAAGATTAGTTGCCTCAGAATCCTTATACTCATAGAAATTGCTCTTGTATGCTTCATAGCTCTTCTTAGCAGCATCAAGCAGTTCCTTAGCATATGCTGAATCGTAATCTTCCCAGAGACGTGAAGCCTGTGCTGCACAAGCTACAAAGTTAAGTGTTGCAGCAAATGACGGTGGCTTAACAATACGCTCTGTTCCCCACTGTTCCTTGTAGTCATAAGGCTTTGTTGCAAGTCCTGTCCACTTGTGGTCATGAAGCTTGTGGTATACAAGTCCTGCATATTTGCCCCAGTATGGATCCTTGGAATCAACAACCATCTTCATCATCCAGTCAAGCTCAACTCTTGATTCGTCAAGAATGTCTGGATATTTATTTCCCGACTCAGGAACAACTACAGCGCCTGAACCGTCCTTAAACTTATCTGTGTCGCCAGCTGCAACTGTTCTTTCGTAGATATTCTGGAGAGTCCATACAGAAATACCGCCGTTAACAACGTATTTACCATGGTCACCAGCATCGTACCAGCCGCCTGTACCGTCAATTGTGTATGTCTTATCACCATCGCTGAAGTCGCCGGAATATGCCTTAACCCACTTGGACTGAACATAAGCAGTATCTGGGTTATGACCACCCTGGTGAGCAAGAAGATTCTTTTCATCATCTCTTGATGTAATATATGCAGCTTCAATGTTGATGCCTGAACGGTTCTGATAGTAGTAGTTCATGGCATTTGTGAGAAGGTCATGACCGCTCTTGCTGTAGATATCATCGCCGATCTCGAATGGGAAGCTTACATAATCTCCGCACTTGAGTGAATATGTACCAGGTGTTGTGAAATCAGAGAAATCAAGGATATGTACGTTATCGCCTGAATCCTTATCACTGCCCTTGTACTCTGTAGAGCCTGTATAAACCGACTTTCCGCTTGAATCAAGAAGCTGGAATTCCATTGAAGATGTTGGAAGTGTGATCTTTGTATCATCATCGCCGCCGCCAGCATTATCACCAAGAGTTGCCTTCTTTGAAAGATTTGTGAAGTAACCAACCTGGTTTACAGAGATAAAGTTGTTTTCAAGCTTGCTGTTGTCACGCTTTCTAATACCAAAATCATCTGTAGGATCCCAGTTACATGTATCAATGCTGTATGTTTTCGGATCATTTTCATTAACATCCGGACATGTTGTACATTCGAGTGACATATTATCGAATTCAAGCACTGTACCCTCTGGGAAACAGTCTGCCGGCTGCCACTGACCTGAACCGCCGTAGTGGAATGCCCACTCAGCAACTTCAATGTCTTCTGTTGCAGTGAACTGATCGTCAAAAACATTCTTGCCAGCTTTGATCTGAACATTGTCCCAGCCAGCTCCGAAGTTGTCGCCGCAGTTGTTATGCCATACAAGTGTTGTCTCACCGTCAAGTGTAGCAATATGTGTTGCCAGGTTACCAGCATTTGAAGCTGTTAATTCCCAGTGTATCTTATATGTATGACCCTTATGAATTCTGAGCTTTCTGTGACGGAACTGAAGATCCCATCTTGACTCGCCGCCTCTTGAAGAGCCGCCTGGATTAACGATTTCTACTCTGTAAGTACCATCCTTTGTTATGCTGAACTTCTGCTTAGCAGGTGAAGTTTCACAGGTATGCCAAGGCAAACCTTTCTTTGTAAAGTCAGTTTCACCAACGCAGAGACCAGCAGAAACGCTCATTGGAACAACAGTTGCAACTGTTGTTGTAAGCATTGCAGCAGCCATAAGACTCGCTGTAACTACTTTTGCAATTCTCTTGTGCATTGCTATTACCCTCCCAAAAAATTAAAAAATAACTTATGATGCTTAAAAGCACTACTCAGCCATGATTTTGTACAATCAACACCAAGTTTACTAAACAGCAGTATGTGACACGCTGCTTAATTTTTGAAAACGTTGCTTGTGAACACAACCCGTTTATCACAAAATACACAACTTTTTTTCATATTTATTATAATATATTCACACATTCTTGTAAAGCTTTTTTGTAAAGTTTGTGTGGTTGTATGAATTTTCTTTTCACTGTTTGTGCAATATACACAAACAGTGAAAAGTCAGACACATTAAATTACAATAAATTCTTTCTCATAATTGCAGCATCAAGGGAATTAAGCCAGTTGTTTTTATCCATATCAGCATTAATTCCGCCCTGTACAGTAACTGCTATATCCTCAGCTCCGGAAAGATATGAATAAAGCATTACAACGTCTGCAACATTAAACTTTCCGTCAATATTTATATCTCCGGCAAGCTTTGATTCTTCACTTCCGGTAGGATCTGTGTTATCGTCCGGTGTTGTTCCATCCGGTTCAACACCCCATATAAGTTTGTCACCATCATACATTGTCATATAAGGAGTATCTATCATTGCGTCCTCGCCGCCCTGGACAAGCTCCTTAAAGGAATAGTCGTTTGATGCGTCCCATGTTATTTTATTTCCGTCCGCATCCTTAGCATTATCAGGAATAGAAATTCTGAACTGACACTCTGAACGATGTTCTGACTGACCAGTCGGCATTACAACGCTTCCGTCTGCAAAGCTAAGCTTTACATAATAAATATTTCCATCATATTGAATCGGATCTGAAATTGACATTTTACCCTTATCGCCTGAATGCTGATCATTACCGATTTTTACAGACACATCATCAATTGAAAGTCCGGCATCAACAAGCTCTGTTATATCAAAATAATAATTATAGGATAGATTTGTAATTGTTCTTGCAGGCCATGCACTGTGGTTCATCGCATATGCTTTAATTTCTGTAAAGCTGTCATTCGCCTGATTTATTGAGGCTCTCATGAAAAATTCATTCCACTTCGGAGTTTCAGTCGGCGGGAAAGAAGAATCTGTCGTTCCTCCATACTTTTCAACCATTGCACAAAGTGCAGCAGTGTATCCGGCGTTATAGTCAATGGCAACCTCTGAACGTTCATAATTACCTATAATATCCTCATAATTACCACTTGAATCCGGACCGCCAACCAGAGCACCATAAAGAATATGTGCATGCGGCTTTGCGTCCTCGCCTTCTGTCTGACCAATATTGCTCCACTTGTCATTCCAAGCACCGCTTGATGTTCTGTGATGCCATGCTTGTGGGTAGCTGTCACCCATTCCAACAACATAGCTCATATTCAGCTGATTGTCGCCAAAACAGTAATTCATTACATTATCTGCAAAGTCTGTATATTTTGTTACTGCTGCCGAATCATCAGCAAACAGTTCGTCAACCGCTACATAAGCTAAAAACGCTGTTGCAGAAGCATGTCTGAGAGCACCCCAGTTTGTAAGATACGGCAGTCCATCCGGAGTATAATTAATTTTCTTTCCGCCGTAACCTGTTGTCCAGTATTCAAGATGCTTCTTGAACTGCTGTTTCCATGTACTGTCACCAGTATTCATTGCATACAGAAGAGTTCCCGCCTGCTGTACGTCATCCCAGCAGTAGCCCCATGTATATTTCAGCTCAGTTGACTGTTCTTCCTTGCCCAGATTAGGAATGTAATCGGATTTGCAAAGGTCAAGATATGACTGTTCACCTGTAGCTCTGTAGAGCCAGTTTGCAGCAAAGAAAAGATCATCATAGAATGTAGAAATCTTATAGTATGTTGTTTCTGCCGGATCATCGCCAATTGAACGGTTCCTGTCAGCTCTTTCAAAGCATGCCTTGGCATGAGTCAGGTAATTTTCAGCTCTTGTCGGATCGGTATCCTTAAAGCAAAGATAGCCAACTGCAAGCGCTGCCGCCATCTGGCTTTCAATACAGCTGTCGTTGCAGGTATAGTACGGACGCTCTGTTTCACCCTTCATCAGCTCATATTTTTTCATATATACTTCAGCTGAGCCCCACCATACATGGTCAAATGCGCCATCACCTATCATATATACTATTTCATCGCCGAGGTCACATGCTGCAACGTAGTCAAGAACCCATGAAAGATTATTTAAATATTCCTGATATTCTCCGCAGTCCTTTACGCCTTCAGGATACTGTAAAAGTCCCCAGCCAAGCAAAGTAGCTGAAAATGCATTTGTAAGCGTAAACTTCAGATGATCTCCGGCATCAAACCAACCGCCAGGAATATAATCGTTGGTCATTGAATCAGCTCGCCATGAAACTTCATTCCAGTCTGGCAGCTCGCCGCTCTGCTGAACCTGATAGAAAAACATTGATTTTTGCAGAGCCTCACCATAATTATAGGACGATTCCGCAGCGCTCACAGTGTTTTTTTCAGATACAAGCGCTCCTCCGGTCTGTCCCAGGATTCCGACTGAAAGTGCAGCCGAAACTGCAAGTGCAACTAATTTCTTCATTTACACAATTCCCCCTAAAATATACAGCAAAACATCATTGCAGACGCAATGACGTTTCACTGTTAATTTACAAGCTTTATATTACCAGCTTATTATTTTCCAAGTTCATCTATGTCAACAGTCATTGCGACATAATTCATGATAAGCGCACTGTCAGAAGTATTTATAACCCCGTCTCTTACGCAGTCGGCATTCATAATCTGGATACTGTTAAGTGGATTTTCTTCCGCATTGAGAAGATACATATTCAGATTAACAACGTCAGAGATTGTAACTTCACCATCGCAGTTTACATCACCATATTCAGCATACACAATTTCAGTTGGACAAAATGTCGGAGAATCAGTCGGAGCTTCTGTAGTTTCTGGTTCTGTAGCCGGTTCTGTCACTGGTTCTGTCGCCGGTTCAATAACTGTTGTTATTATTGTAGTAGTTGTAGTTGTTGGCGGTTCTGTAGTTTCCGGTTCAGTTGTTACTATAGGATCATTGTCTGATTTTCCGAAAACGTAATTCTCATCAATTTCTGATGCTTCCGTAATGATTGAATTTATCTCATCAGTTTCATCACCGTACTGGCTGCAAAGTGATGCGCAGGCAAGAGCAAAGCAGGCATTATAATCAAGTGCAGGTTCAGTAAACTGATATCTGTCAGAATGATCCTCATAGTTTCCGCTTGAATCATCACCGCCAACCAAAGCACCATAAAGAACATACTTTGAGTCAGGGTTATCAGCAGATGTCTGATTATTTTCGCCTGGGTTAGCAGCTCTGTGGTGAATATGTGTCGGCCACTTATCTCCGTAACCTAAAAGGAAGCTGTATCCCCGGCTGTTGTTTCCAAGAATGTGATCCATCTGGAATTTTGCACCCTCGATAAGTGTCTTATCTCCTGTTGCAATACCGCAGAACTGTAAAGCGCAGTTGTATCTGGAAGCGCCCCAGCCGTTTCCGTTATAGCTCGACGTTGGCAGACCACCCTGTCCCTGTATCTCGTTCTTAACCTCGTCAGCATAGCACTGTTCTCCGGTTATTTTATACATAATAGCGGAATATCCACTCCATACCTTATCCCATGAATAGAGATAATAGTCATAGTATTTCTGACCGTTGTATGTATAGGACTTATCACCGTTTGGTTTGCAGTTTGGCAGATCACCTGCACCGTTTATGTACAGCCATACCTGTGCCAGGCAAAGGTCATCAACATAAGTATCTGATGTTGAATACATTCCGCTGTTAGGATCGTTGGACATTTCCGGATGATTTACAGTAAAGTCCAGAAGAGCCTTTGCATATTTCAGGCATTCTGCTGAATAAGCAGGGTCTGAATCCTTAAAAATATATGCTGCACTTGAAAACGCTGAGGACATTGTAGCAGAAATTACAGAATTATTTTTTGAAGCTGTAAGCCAGTATGTAGGCCTTGAATAGTTCTGAGTTTCAGGAGCAGTCCACATGCTGTGATCAGACTGGTTGGAAACTGTAGCGCAAATTGCAGCAACATTGCCTGAATCATCAAGGAAAGTTGTTTTCATCATATAATCCGCAGTATTTCGGATAATCTCCTTCAAATGATCCTCACATCCTGCATTTTTATAAACGCCAGGATTAAGATAACTAGAAAGTCCCAATGAAGAAGCCGCAAAGCCCATTGTCAGATTGAATTTAACATGGTCTCCAGCGTCATGATAACCGCCGGAAACGTCAACCTTACCATCGCCGTCCGGATCTACAATTGATCTGAGGCTGCTGTCGAGATTGTTGGCATTGTCAAGTGAAGCC
>CAKSJL010000051.1 GCA_934463345.1 uncultured Oscillospiraceae bacterium
TTACAGGTGAGAGCATGCCTGTTGAAAAAAAAGTCGGCGATAAGGTGACCGGTGCGTCAATAAACAAGAACGGCTATGTTGAATATGAAGCTGAAAAGGTTGGCAGTGATACTGCACTTGCACAGATAATAAAGCTTGTTGAGGAAGCACAGGGAAGAAAAGCGCCTATAGCAAGACTTGCGGATATTATTTCAGCTTATTTTGTGCCGACAGTAATAGCTCTTGCGATACTTGCAGCGATTGGCTGGAAACTTGCCGGAGAATCAGCAGGCTTTTGTATGACGATATTCGTTTCAGTTCTTGTAATAGCGTGTCCATGCGCCCTTGGTCTTGCAACACCGACTGCTATTATGGTTGCAACAGGCAGGGGAGCTAAAATGGGCATCCTTATAAAGGGCGGAGAAGTCCTTGAAACTGCTCATAAGGTACAGACAGCCGTATTTGATAAAACCGGAACTATAACTGAGGGAATGCCGTCAGTTACAGATATATATACCGCTGAAAATACTGACGAAAATAAAATCCTTGCAATATGTGCCGCTGCTGAGAAGCTTTCCGAGCATCCTCTTGGTGAAAGCATTGTGAGAGAAGCTGAGAAACGTGAGCTTGAAGTGCCTGAAGCGGAAAATTTTGAATATATATCGGGTATGGGCATAAAGGCAGACGTTATGGGGAAGGAGCTTCTTATTGGAAATAAAAAGCTTATGCATGAGCATGGGGTAGATATAGCTGGACTTGAAAAAGCTGCTGAAAAATATGCTGTATCCGGAAAAACTCCTGTTATGTGTGCTTATAATGGCAGTCCGGCTGGAGTTGTAGCAGTAGCCGACAAAATAAAGCCTGACAGCAGCAATGCAATTGCAAGACTTGAAAAAATCGGAATTGAATGTGTAATGCTGACTGGTGATAGTCATAAAACGGCATCTGCGATCGCCGGACAGGCAGGAATAAAGAATGTTGTGGCTGAGGTGCTTCCGGAAGATAAGGCAAATGAAATAAAGAAAATACAGGATAACAATAAGGTTACTACAATGGTCGGTGACGGAATAAACGATGCGCCGGCGCTTGCACAGGCAGATGTTGGAATAGCAATAGGCACAGGAACTGATGTAGCAATAGAGAGCGCAGATATTGTTCTTATGAATGGAAGTCTGGAAGGCGTTGACACTGCTGTAAGACTAAGTCGTGCAGCTATACGCAACATAAAGCAGAATCTTTTCTGGGCGTTTGGATACAATATTCTGGGAATACCAGTTGCAATGGGCGTTCTTCATATATTTGGCGGACCACTTCTCAATCCGATGATAGCTGCCGCCGCAATGAGTCTTAGCTCAGTGTCAGTTCTTTCAAATGCATTAAGACTAAGAAAGTTCAGATAAAAAAGTGCCTGCCGGATTAAATATCCGACAGACTGATAATGAAGTATGTATTTTGAAGAAGTGTATTTTCAATGTCGAGGTGATGTTGCCATTGTGCAGTGTCACCTTATTTATTCTGTCTCATCTTTGAGATTATCTGCATGATTCATTGCTGCAATAATTATATCAGAGCAACTTTCTACAGAAAAGAGTGAACTGTTAAGGCATATATGGTAATTTTCCTTTACGCCCCATGTCCTTGTTGTATTTGCGTTATAGAAAGACTCACGTCTTTTGTCGTTCTTTTTTATTATATAATCGGCATACTGTTCGCTGATTCCATAGTTTTCTATAGCACGCTTAACCCGGTCATTCATAAGTGAATGAATAAAAACTCTGAATGTTTTCTTGTGATTCTTTAAAATATAATCAGCACATTGTCCGACAATTATACAGCTTTCCTTTTCTGCAAGCTCAGTTACAAACTTATAAACCTCACTGTAAAGTATATCAGCCTTTGAAGCAGTTTTGTCTACATCCACAGAACCTGCTTTTGCAGCAAGCGACAGTCTGTACAAAAAGCTCTGAGAAACATTTTCCTGAGTACTTTCAAGGTATTCCTTAGGTATTCCGCATCTGTCGGCAGCCATTTCAACTATTTCACGGCTGTAAACCGGTATATTCAGCTTTTCAGAAAGATTCTTTCCTATTTCAAGTCCTCCGCTTGCGTATTGACGTTCAATTGTTATAACTGTATTTTCAGACATAAGAACCACTCCTTATTTTACATTTGTGTCAAAATTATTGTTATGTGTTAATTGGTTTTGTTTATATTAACGTTTGCTTTTTCATTATATCACATTATTTATAATATTGCAAGTTTTTTGTGTATAAATATTTTGCGTTTTAAAAACTATATTGGAAAAAAACTATTGACTTGCAGTGAAAAATGTGATAAAATAATTAAGCCGCATGTATACGGTTCATAAAGCTGTGTAAAACAGCACCGTAAAGCAGCGAGTTTTAGGAAAAAGGCAGGTGCCGAAAAATGTACGCAGTTATTGAAACAGGCGGAAAGCAGTATCAGGTTAAAGAGGGAGATATTCTCTTTATTGAAAAGCTTAACGCTGAAGCTGAAGCAACAGTAAACTTTGACAAGGTCGTTGCAGTCGGAACAGACAGTGGTCTGAAGATTGGCGCTCCATATGTTGAAAATGCAGCTGTTGAGGCAAAGGTTTTAAAGAACGGAAAGGCTAAGAAAATTACTGTTTTCACTTATAAGCCAAAGAAGGGCGAAAAGAAAAAGCAGGGTCACAGACAGCCTTACACACAGGTAAAAATTGAAGCTATCAAGGCTTAATTATGATTATCGTTGAGTTTTTTTCAAAAGGCGACGAAATCAATGGATTTAAAATAAGCGGACATGCTTTTTACGCTGATTTTGGCAAGGATATTGCATGTGCATCAGTTTCATCAGCTGTTCAGATGACGGCAAACACAATTACAGATGTGTTTGGATATGAAGCTGAGGTTTCTGCTGAAAATGAAACGGTTATTTTAATGACAAAGTATTCCGGAGATGCAGTTCTGCAAAAGCTTTACAGAGGTCTTGTAATGCAACTTGAGCTTTTATCTCAGGAATTCATAGGAACGATCAAGATAAAATTTACGGAGGTGTAAGTATGCTTAAGATCAGTATGCAGTTTTTTGCTCATAAAAAGGGAGTTGGTTCTACAAAGAACGGACGTGACTCTGAGTCCAAGAGATTAGGAGTTAAGAGAGCTGACGGACAGTATGTTCTTGCTGGCAATATTCTTGTTCGCCAGAGAGGAACACATATTCATCCGGGTGAAGGCGTTGGCATCGGTTCAGATGACACACTTTTTGCACTTATAAACGGAAAGGTTAAGTTCGAGCGTGTAGGTCGTGACCGTAAAAAGGTTTGCGTTTACGCTGAACAGTAAGACCTGAATTTATGTTAATTAAAATCCCGGGCTGTTAGCTTGGGATTTTGTTTTATAGAATTCTGACGATGTCTGTAAATATAGGCAGAAACGGAGAGAATATGTTTGTAGATAAAGCGAAAATTAAAATTAAGGCCGGTAACGGCGGAGATGGTGCAGTTTCATTTCATCGTGAAAAATATGTTGCTGCCGGAGGACCAGATGGTGGAAACGGCGGAAGAGGCGGAAATATTGTATTTGTTGCCGATGATAATTTCTCATCGCTGATCGACTTCAGGTATAAACGGAAATATGTCGCAGAAAACGGACAAAACGGCGGTGCAAAAAGATGTACCGGCAAAAGGGGAGCTGACCTTGTTATCAGAGTTCCCAGAGGTACGGTTATTAAAGATGCTTCTACTGGCAGAATTATGGCTGATATATCAACTGATGAGCCTAAGATCCTGGCTCTTGGCGGAAACGGCGGCAAAGGAAACTGTAACTTTGCTACATCTACAAGACAGATTCCAAAATTTGCGAAACCGGGATTTCCAGGCGAGGAGTTTGAAGTTACGCTCGAGCTTAAGCTTCTTGCCGATATAGGTCTTGTTGGATTTCCTAATGTAGGAAAATCCACTCTTATTTCTGTTGTAAGCGCTGCAAAACCAAAGATTGCGAACTATCATTTCACAACGCTTACTCCTGTTCTTGGCGTCGTGAAAATAAGCGATGAGCGTTCGTTTGTAATGGCGGATATTCCTGGACTTATTGAAGGTGCGAGTGATGGTATTGGTCTTGGACATGAATTTTTGCGTCATGTCGAAAGGTGCAGACTTATTGTTCACGTTCTTGATGTGTCTGGAATTGAAGGAAGAGATCCGATTGAGGATTTTGAAATTATAAATGATGAGCTGAAAAATTTCAGTGAAGAACTTGCAAAATGCCCTCAGATCGTTGCGGCTAATAAATGCGACATGGCTTCTGAAGAACAGATTGAAAGACTTGAAAAATATATAACTGATAAGGGAATGAGCTTTTTTAGGATTTCGGCTGTGACAACAGAGGGAACAAAGGAACTTATTAGTGCAGCGGCAACTGAACTTGAAAAGTTGCCGCCAATTAAGGAATATAAGGAAGAACCGGTTACAAGAGAAGAGCTTGAAGAAAGAGCTCTTGCGAATAATAAATTTGAAATTGAAGTTGAGGATGGCATATATTACGTATATGCACCATGGCTTGAACCTATTATGCGTACTATAAATATAGACGATTACTCCTCGCTTTTGTATTTTCAGCAGGTTCTTCGAAGAAGCGGTATAATAGACAAGCTTGAAGAGATGGGAATAAGCGAGGGAGATACTGTTAGTATTTTTGACTTTGAATTTGATTTTGTTAAGTGATATTAGTAATGCGTTGATTTCTATAGTCAAAGAAATGTTTCTTAAATTGCTTATCAGAACGGAGAAAAGCTATGAATGAAATTTTGACTGAACATGATGTTAATCAGTACAGTCCGTTAACTCTTGCTTTTTATGGCGATAGTGTATATGAAAGGCTGACAAGACGGCATATTGTGCTTTCCGCAAACATGCCGCCTTCAAAGCTTCATGAAATAAAAGTCAGCAAGGTTTGTGCATCATTTCAGTCTGCTGCACTGGAAAGAATAATGCCGCTGCTTGACGAGAAAGAAATATCAGTTGTAAAAAGAGGCAGAAATGCAACAGGAAATACAGTTCCTAAAAGCTCCGGAGCAGTTGAATACCGCAGGGCTACAGGACTTGAAGCACTTTTTGGCTATCTGGATCTTTTGGGAAAAACAGACAGACTTGATGAGCTTTTTACATTGATTATTAGTGAATAACAGATAAAACGGAAAGTTATGCCGTGCCGCTTGCAGAGCTTTCATGTGATGAAATAATGGATTATAGCGGCAGAATGGAGATTATTATGTCAGGACATTCAAAATGGAACAATATAAAAAGAAAAAAAGAAGCTACGGATGCTGCTAAAGGCAAGATTTTCACAAAAATTGGACGTGAAATTACTGTTTGTGTAAAGGAAAGCGGTCCGGATCCAAATAATAATGCGAAGCTTCGTGATCTTATTGCAAAGGCAAAGGCAAACAATGTTCCAAATGACAATATTGACAGAGTTATTAAAAAAGCAGCAGGCGGCGGAGATAAAAATAATTACGAAACCATGGTTTATGAGGGATACGGTCCTAATGGCGTTGCTGTAATAGTAGAGTGTCTTACTGACAACAAAAACCGTACAGCTGGTGATGTTCGTCATTACTTTGATAAATTTGGCGGGAATCTTGGAACCAGCGGATGCGTATCATTTATGTTTACAAGTAAGGGTATAGTTATTGTTGAAAATAATGGCATTGACGAAGATACCCTCATGGAAGATGCATTTGAATTTGGCGCTGATGATCTTTCTGTCGAAGATGAAGCAGCTGAAATTTCTTGTGATCCTTCCGATCTTGGAAAACTCAGAGAAGGTCTTGCTTCAAAAGGCTACAATGTTCTGTCGGCTGAAATTGACAGGATTCCTGCAACTTATACAACTCTTACAGATGAAGATCACATAAAGAAAATGAACCTTCTGCTTGAACATCTGGAGGATAATGATGATGTTCAGAATGTTTACCACAATTGGGATATGCCAGAAGAGTAAAATGTGTAATTGAATATTACAGAAAAAACCTCACATTCATATTATCGTTAAACTTTTGGGACTTCATAGTAAAAACAAAACGGCAGATTTAATTGTCTGCCGTTTTTATTAGAATTAATTACTATTTATTCTGTGTGGAAAGTGCATTTACAAAATCAGCACCCTTTCCGCCGCTTACATATTCAAGTGCATCACTGTCATAGCCGAATCTGAAAACGCTTGCGCAAATACCAGGGTTCTTATTGAATCTGAATGTAACTGTAACAGTATCTCCAGGCTTGCCGCTTACGTTGTCAGCCATGACTTCAAATGAGCCGTCATTTTTAAATGTATTTGCTGTGGCATCTCCGCCGACTACAACAGAACCATTTATACCATTTGCCTTTACTGTAACTGCATCAATATTTGAAAAATCGAGCCAGTCTACAGTTATAGGATATGTACCGTCAGCAGTCGTATCCTTTATTTTGAAAGTTGCAGTGATAAACTCTCCGTCGAACACATAATTGCCTGCAAGATTCATCCAGAAAGCCTGCTGAATTTTCTTTTTACCCTTTATAGCATCAGAGCTGTCGTTATTGTTCTGGTCATTATTATCCTGACCCTGGCTGTTCTGATTCTGGTTTTGATTTGGGTTCTGGCTATCGCTGTTGCTATTATTATTGCTGTTTCCGTCTGAATTGCTTGATTCACTCTTATCAGCATCACCGGCAGGAGTAATAACCATATCAGTTTCCTGCATCATCTGTTCAGCATCGAATGATGACTGGTCGATAGCAGAATCTGCGTTCTGATTGTTATCAGCGTTTGCTGCCGAGTCAGAATTGCTACCTGCATTAGCAGATGAATCTCCGCCCTGTTCAACAGGATCCTGCTGAGCGTCACTCGGCGGTATGTACTCAGAAATTTCAAGATCAACTTCTCTGAGCTTGTCTGCCTCTTCTGATGAAAGGGTAGCAGTCTGTATATCCTTATTGGCAACAGTATTATTGCCGTCCTTTTTGTCTGAGCAAGCAGCCATAGATAATGCCATAGCACAAATTACAGCTATTGCAATAATTTTCTTCTTTATATTCAACATTTGTATGCTCCTTTTAATAATATAATAAATTTTATCCGTAATTTATTATACACTTAAATGTCAGTGATGTCAACCCTGAGTTTGTGACAATTTACTGAAAATTATATGATTATTAATCAATTGGTTATCATATTATTTACTGCACTGAAAAGAGCTTTCAGCGATGAGTCAATGATATCTGTTTCAATTCCGACACCCCAGAAATCATTGCCGTCTGCACCGGTTATGCCGACATATGAAACCGCCTTTGAAGTATCTCCTTGTTCCATAGCGTGTTCTGTGTATGTATGGAGGTCATACTTGATTCCCAGCATTTTCATGATGGCTTTGCTTACGGCGTTAAGTCTGCCGTTTCCATGAGCCTTTTCATTCATGATCTTACCATTATATTCAATTGTAACATCAGCCTGGATTCCGTCCTTCTGAACGTAGTGAGCTTCTTTGAGAATAACAGGTGATTGCTTATTAATAAATGTGTCCTTGAAAATGTCATAAACTTCAGCCGGCATAAGCTCACGATGCGCATTATCAGATACATGCTTTACAAGATAGCCGAAAGGTTCACGCATTTTCTGTGGCATGATAATTCCGAACTGCTGTTCAAGAATATATCCTATACCGCCCTTGCCCGACTGGCTGTTAATTCTTATAACATCAGTCTCGTAAACTCTTCCGACATCCTGAGGGTCGATAGGAAGATAAGGAACTGTCCAGTGTTCGCAGTTTTTCTCCTGACGCCATTTCATGCCCTTTGCAATCGCATCCTGATGTGAACCGCTGAAAGCAGCAAATACAAGCTGACCGCTGTATGGCTGACGCTCATAGACCTTCATGCCGGTAATTCTCTCATAAAGTTCTGTTATTTCCGGCATATTTTCAAAGTTAAGCTCCGGATCAACACCCTGTGAGAACATATTCATTCCGAGAGTTACTATGTCAACATTGCCTGTTCTTTCGCCGTTTCCAAAAAGAGTTCCTTCAATTCTGTCAGCGCCTGCAAGAAGTCCCATTTCACTGTCTGCAACTGCGCAGCCTCGGTCATTGTGCGGATGGAGCGAAACAATTATGTTTTCTCTGTTGATAAGATTGTCGCACATAAATTCAACCTGGTTTGCGTAAACATGTGGCATTGAATGTGAAACAGTGACAGGAAGGTTTATTACGACCTTATCATTTTCTGTAGGCTGCCATATTTTAATTACTTCATTGCATATTTCCAGAGCAAATTCAGGCTCAGTTCCGGTAAAGCTTTCAGGGGAATATTCAAAACGGTAATTTCCCTCAGCCTTTTCACGATACTGTTTACAGAGCTTTGCACCCATAACAGCAATATCAATGATTTCTTCTTTGTTTTTTCTGAATACCTGTTCACGCTGAGCAACAGAAGTTGAATTGTAAAGATGAACAATAACGTTCTTAGCGCCTTCAAGTGCTTCAAATGTTTTCTTTATTATGTGCTCTCTTGATTGAGTGAGAACCTGAATTGTAACATCGTCAGGGATAAGATTCTGTTCAATCAGCGCACGACAGAACTCATATTCAGTCTCAGAAGCAGCAGGAAAGCCAACTTCAATTTCCTTGAATCCTATCTTGACGAGATACTTGAAAAATTCAAGCTTTTCTTCGAGAGTCATAGGATTTATAAGAGCCTGATTTCCATCTCTCAGATCAACGCTGCACCATATCGGCGCATGGTCTATGTAGTTTTTTTCTGCCCATTTCATAGGCGGATTTTTTACAGGAAAAAATTGTCTTGTGTACTTTTCAAAATTCTTCATATACATCTTCCTTTCAGTTTTTAGAGATGCAACAAAAAAGCTCCACCTCTTATCAATCTAAAGAGGTGAAGCATAATACTCCACGGTACCACTCTTTTTGGCGTTCTGAAACACCCACTCTGCCGCATCTGTCAATGCGCATCTCTGTAACGGGAGAACCCGTTTACACCTAATTGCCGAAGCTTTCAGCGAACTGCTCAGGGAGGAGTTATGACTGATCAGGAATACTGCCTTGCACCATACAGCAGCTCTCTGAAAAACCTTTTCAGCTTTATTTCCCATCATCGCATTTACTTAATAAAACTATGATATAATATTTTCTTTGATTTGTCAAGTACTTTTTAAAAAAACTTCAAAAATATTTTATTCTGAAATGAGGTGGTAAATTTCAACAGCAGTTTCGTATGAGGAAAGCGTTGTTTTAAAAACAGTTATTCCATGTTCTTTGGCGATCCGGCAAAATTCAGGACTCAGCTTTGGGTTGTCAGCCGCTATTATGCATGCTGCATTCATCTGAAACGCAACGGCAAGACTGTTGATATTCGCACACGCAGTTATCCATATGTTTCCGGGTTTCAGTTTCCCTAATGCATTTCCCGGCAGCTCGCCGCAGTATACACCACTTATTGGTGTTGGTGAGATTTCAGTCACAGCCAGGAAATCTTTTAAAACAGAAATGTTTTTATTATTCATTTTTCAGATATACTTTCATTTCAAGGCGTGTACCTTCACCAAGCTTTGAGTGAACAGTCATTTCATCTGTGTACTTTTTCATGTTAGTAAATCCCATGCCTTCGCCATAGCCCCTGGAACGAAGATTTTCACCAGCTGTCGTGAATCCCTCCTGCATAGCGGCTTCTACGTCGTTTATTCCCGGTCCTGTGTCACACAAACGCATAGTTATGCAGTTGTCTGTAACTTCAACGGATATTTCACCGCCATTGGCATGAATTATCATATTTATTTCGCCCTGATAAAGTGCAAGTGAAACACGCCTTATAATTTCCTGGTCAAGCTTCATTTTTTTCAGTTCTTCTCTGACCATATCAGAAACTTTTCCGGCATTTTCAAAATCATTTGATTCAACTTTGTATTTTAATGTTTTATTCACTGATATAACCTCTTAAATGTTTTTATGGCATTACCGCATAATCTGCAAGCGTATGTGTGGAAAGGAAGTCAATAGCTGATTGTGCGGTTATGCATTATTACTTTACAGTAATTATATCAAAAAAATGTATACTTGTAAAGGTCGTTTTTAGAAAGAAGTAAGCATTATTTATCCGTATTATGGAAATCGTTTAAAGAAAACTTGAAAAAAAAATCAATTTGTGATATCATTAATAAGATACGGTTAAAGCGATACTGTTGTTTTGTCAGTGCCGCTTTAAGAATGTGAATAAATGAAAGGACAGCAGCCATGGCAAAAAAAACACAGGATTACGGTAATGCAAGTATTACCATGCTAAAGGGACCGGATAAGGTCAGAAAGCGTCCGGGGGTTATTTTCGGTTCTGACGGACTTGACGGATGCGAGCATTCTGTTTTTGAGGTTATTTCAAATTCGATAGATGAAGCACGTTCAGGTTACGGTGATAAAATAATTGTCACAAAATACAATGACGGAGCCATAGAGGTTGATGACTTTGGAAGAGGTTGTCCTGTAGATTTTAATAAATCCGAGCAGAGATATAACTGGGAACTCGTTTACTGTGAGCTTTATGCCGGCGGAAAATATGATGAAAGCTCCGATATGTATGAATATTCACTCGGACTTAACGGACTTGGTCTTTGCTCGACGCAGTTTGCATCTGAATATATGAATGTTGAGATAATAAGAGACGGTTATCAGTATAACCTTCACTTTGAAAAAGGCGAAAATATCGGCGGGCTTTCAAAGAAAAAAACCAATATAAAGCGAACGGGAACAAAAACAAAGTGGAAGCCAGACCTTGAAGTATTTACTGATATTGATGTCAGAGACGAATATTTCAGAGATGTTCTGAAGCGTCAGGCAGTGATAAATCCTAATCTGCGGTTTATTTACCGATTTCAGAAGGAGGATGGCTCTTTCGATGAAACTGAGTATGTTTATGAAAATGGTATAACTGATTATGTAACGGAAATTGCAAATGGTCAGAATTTTACATCCGTACAGTTCTGGCAGGCTGAACGTCAGGGTCGTGACAGAGAGGATAAAGCGGAATACAAGGTAAAAATGTCTGTGGCTCTGACATTTTCAAATCAGGTAAAGCAGATAGAATATTACCACAACTCAAGCTTTCTGGAGCATGGCGGTTCTCCGGAAAGAGCTGTAAAACAGGCATTTGTTTCACAGATCGATTCATATATGAAGCAAAATGACAAATACAAGCAGAACGAAGGTAAGGTTACTTTTGCTGATATTGAGGATTGCCTAATTCTTGTTTCATCGTCTTTCTCTACACAGACTTCGTATGAAAACCAGACGAAAAAATCCATTACAAATAAATTTATATACGAAGCAATGACTGAATTTTTAAAGCATCAGCTTGAAGTGTACTTTATTGAAAATCCTGATGAAGCACTTAAAATCTGTGAGCAGGTAATGGTAAACAAACGAAGTCGTGAAAATGCTGAAAAGACACGTCTAAACCTGAAAAAAAAGCTTGCAGGAACTATCGACCTTTCAAACATGGTAAAAAAGTTTGTAGACTGTCGAACAAAGGATGTAAACAGACGTGAGCTTTATATAGTGGAGGGTGACTCAGCTCTTGGTGCTGTAAAGCTTGCCAGAGAAGCGGAATTTCAGGCTGTTATACCTATAAGAGGTAAGATCCTTAACTGCCTTAAAGCGGATTTTAATAAAATATTCAAAAATGATATCATTGTTGATATAATAAAGGTTCTTGGATGCGGAGTTGAGGTAAAGACAAAAGCAAACAAGGATTTTTCATATTTCAATCTTGACGGTTTGAAATGGAATAAGATAGTTATATGTACGGATGCTGATGTTGACGGTTATCAGATAAGAACGCTTATTCTTACAA
>CAKSJL010000052.1 GCA_934463345.1 uncultured Oscillospiraceae bacterium
AATCGTGACGGCAAGACTGATATCTATGACGTTATCGAGATTGCGAAAACACTTTTGTCATAAGTTGAAAATATCAACAGGCATTAAAGAATCTTAAGAAATAAGAGAATTTCTGAGATAAATATGCCACATTAAAAAGTTTATAATGCAGACATTCATATAATATTTTGTTTCTCAAGAGTTTACCTCTCTTTTTATGTAAAATTTATCTGATATGTCTGCATTGTAATATAAAATGAAAAGCATGTTTATTTAATTTTAGTAATTAAGATTGCGAAAGCTATCATGTAAAGTCTATTATCAAATTTTTCCAGGCATAAGAATCTCATCCCTCTGTAGTTGCAGAGGGATGAGATTTGGGACGATGAGAACGATCCTCAAGCGATTTCAGGGTACTATCATATCGATTTTTCTATCGATAAATAAACTGACGGCTTACGTTACATCTTATGGCAGCTGCTGTTACTCCTTTTTCAAAGAATATTCAATTATTGCTTGACGTCGACGGATAATCTGTGTTACAGTATTCATAGCGGATTGGTTAACCTCCTGTTGCTTTTATCTTCGTAACTTAACTGTAACACAGGTTTGACTTTTCCGCTACTCTTCTATTGTAAACTTATAATCTCCTTTTTACTGCTTTGTAAAACAAATTGATTTCAAATTTAAAATGTGGTATACTATTGATAATAAAAATAATACGGAGGTACTGCAAATGGGGATACTGCTAAATCCAGATAATATTGACTTTTATAATGCTGTAAATTATTCTGAACTGTATGTTGATAAGACAGAGCTTATTAAGTATACGAATAGTGTTTTATTTGGTGAACAAAAATACATCTGCGTAAGCCGTCCAAGACGTTTCGGAAAATCAATGGCAGCGAATATGCTGACTGCATACTACAGCCGTGGCTGCGATTCAAAGGAAATGTTCAACAAGTACAAAATTGCCAAAGCTGATTCATTTGAAAAGCATCTCAACAAGTATAATGCCATTCATATTAATATGGTAAAATATCTTGATGAGGCTGAAAATATAAAAGAAATGGTAAAATTCATTGAAGAAGATATAATAGATGAGATTACTGAAGAATTTCCTGATGCTAAATTTCCAAGACGTGTTACTCTTATAAATGTGCTTGATAAAGTGTTTGCACAGTTTAAAATTCCATTTATTTTCATTATAGATGAATGGGACTGCATATTTCGCCGACATAAAGAAGCCAACGATTCACAAACAACTTACCTTAATTTTCTTCGTGATTTGCTAAAAAACAAGAGTTATGTTGCCCTTGCGTACATGACAGGAATTTTGCCGATAAAGAAGTATGGCGAACACTCAGCGATAAACGTTTTTTACGAATATTCAATGACTGATGCAAAGCCAATTTCTGAATTTACCGGATTTACTGAAAGCGAAGTAAAGTCACTCTGTGAGCAGTATGACAAATCATTTGAACAGATGAAACGCTGGTACGACGGATACTGTTTGGATGGAATTTCTATATATAATCCAAAATCTGTTGTAGAGTCGATTTTAAGAGACAATTTCAGTAATTACTGGACGAAAACTGAAACTTATGAAGCGTTGAAAGTATATATTCAGACGAATTTTGACGGACTGCGTGATAAGGTGATTAAGCTGATTGCCGGGGAAAAGGTAGTGATAAATATTGACAAGTTCCAAAATGACATGACAACGTTTTACAGTGCTGATGATATTCTGACCTTGCTTGTGCATCTTGGCTACCTGACATACGATTTTTACACCAAGCAGGTCTGGGTTCCAAACAGCGAAGTGGCTCAGGAGTTTATTAATTCGATAGAAGACGGCGGCTGGGAAGAGGTCATGCGTTCAATCAGAGCGTCTGACGAATTGCTCAAAGCCACACTCGAATGCAATGAGGAGAGAATAGCTGAACTCATTGAGCAGTCGCACCAAGATAACACTTCCATATTAAAGTATAATGATGAAAATTCGCTGTCTTGCGTTCTTTCCCTTGCATACTACTCTGCAAGAAAAAGTTACGTCATTGAACGTGAGTTACCAGCCGGAAAAGGATTTGCAGACCTTGTTTTTAAGCCAAGGAGCAATAACAACAATCCTGCAATGATTGTAGAACTTAAGTACGATGGTTCGGCTGAGGTAGCAATTGAGCAGATAAAGAACAAGCAGTATACCGACTGTCTGAAAGATTATTCCGGTGACGTGCTTCTTGTGGGTATAAATTATGATAAGGAATCGAAAAAGCATTACTGTAAGATTGAAAAAGCTGAACTGTAAAACTAGTTCTACGTCGGTGATTATGTACCAGATTATATGCGTAGCAGGCAGGTAGCAGGCAAAAAATCCGGCAAAGCCCATAGATACGCCGTTGGGAATTATCAAAGAGATAATAAGACATCACAAAATAATATCCACAAATGGCTTGTTTGCGCACTTTACGGTGTGCAAACAGGCTTTTTATTGTCTTTTGATGTCCGGAGAGTAAAAAAGTGAGGTGCAGATATAAAGCGCAGATTAAAAAATCCAACACAGAAAAGGTAGTTCTCTTAATTTTGAATTTCGATTCTTTCTGTATTTCATTTTCGCTATGCCAAAGGCTTTGTATGCCTGCAAAAAAGTTTCAAAGCAGCCCTTAGCGTTTCAAGTTTCCTTGGAAAATATCAGCTTCTCCGGTGCAATATCAGAATAAAAGTATTACTCTTATTCTAAAATACGTCATCTATTTTTCTGTACCTAAGCCGTTTTTTAATCCAGTTGTAAACATTAGCTTTGTTGAAACCAAATACCATTCCAACGCCCCTATCGCTTGCATCTACATAATATACCTTTATTGCTTGTTGTTTGATTTCTTCAGGATATTCTAGTGTTTTCGGGTCAAGTGTGTAGTGCTTTTTACAGTCTTTGCAAAGGCACCCTTGTGTTCCCGAACGATTTTCCCTGCATTTACTTGATGTTCTGTTTTACCACATAGCGGACACTCGCGCCCTGCTACTTCTTTCGCTTTTCTCATACTTATATTATACCATATTGTGCGCTATTTGTTCACACATCTGTAAATCCTTAGGTATATGCCAGATAACTAAAGAGTGACTTATTCCAAAAAAATTAACATTATTTTAACGCCGGTATTAAAAAAACATGATTTTTGTATGCAATAATAGTAGTGCAATAAAAATATATTGGAGGAAGTATGAAAAAGTTTTTATCACTCATGCTTGCGGCGGTAATGTCATTCAGTATTATTACGGCTGATATCCCCGCAGGTGCAGAAGAAAGCATTCAGTCTAAGGCTCAGTCTGAAAGTAACACGCAGCTTGAAGGAACAAACACGTTCGGCAGTCTGCTTACTCAGGAGATTCAGACCCAGGACAACGGACAGCTTGCAGGAAACGGTTACAATATCGTTTCGGTTGATGTTGACAAAAGCACCAATAAAGCTATAGTTGAATACGGCGCACTGAAATGCTGTACACTTGTAGTTGCAGTATATAATGAAGCCGGAACACAGCTGACCGCATCAGGAAGCTGTGAGGTAAACCAGTTTGAAACCAGCACGACAGTTGATATTGAAGGAACTCTGCCGCAGTATTTTTATCTGAAGGCATACCTCGTTGAAAAAACAACCCTTCGTCCGCTGTCAAAGGTATATGAGTCGCCGGAATATACAAAGGAAATGCAGGATTTCTTTTCAAAAACGACTGACAGCTTTGATCAGGAAAGAGTTCTGAATCTTGATTCAGACAAAACAAACAACTTTGCTGTTTTTAACAAGGATGTAAAAATCATTCCTCAGGCTGAGGGTGTTAATACTGTTAAAACAGCTGATGACGCAAACGGACTGTATGTCATTGAAAACGCTGATGAGAATTTCACATCACTTCAGCCGGGTGACCTTTTCGCTTATAAGTACGGCGAAAGCGACATCATAATAGCAAAGGTCGGCGATATATCGGTAAATGGCACGACAGTAACAGTAACAGGCGGAGAAACCAGTCTGAAAGAAATATTTGAGTATGTAAGAATTGATGAAACTGCGGATATAAGCTCTGCGGAGGTAGATGATTCGGTATGTGACGAGGGAATTACATACGAAGGCCTCATAGAAGATCAGGATCAGTCTATAGATACTCAGGAAAACAATTCCATACACACATATGCTGAACAGGGAGAAGTAAAGCGTTCGATAGGATTCGGATACAAGCTGAGCATCTTTGCAAAAAATGATTTCGGAACGGAAATCTCAATCTCAGGTAAACTGGACTCAAAATATGAAATAACCCTGAAATATTACCTTTCATGGACATATCAGTACCTTGAGCTTAAAATAACCGATACACAGCAGTGGACAGTTGCTCTTACAGGAAAAATAAAGGGCGAATGGACACTTGCAAATGCATCAATACCGCTCGGGGCAACTGGAATTAACGTGAATCTCAAACCTAAGATAATTGTTGAGGCAACAGCTGAGATCAATTACTCAGGAAAAGTTACAAGTACAAACGGATTTGCATACGACAGCGATACCGGTACAAGAGATCTTTCCGCCGGTCCGACAACCGACTCTTCCTGCAAGATACAGGGAACGCTCTTTATCGGCGTTGAACTGGAAATAAACCTGAACATCCTTAATGAAAATCTTGCAAAGGCTGCGCTTAAAATAAGAGGCGGTGTTGAGCTGAAAGCGGCAATTGCACAGGCAGGGGTAGGAAGTGTGTCATCAAGCGAACGCCACAGCTGTGTTTACGGAGGCGGCGCAGGCTGTTATGACGGTGATATAAACCTAAAACTTAGAGTCAACCTCGAATTCGTTCTTCTCGGATTCATAAAACAGGAAGGAACTCTGGTAGAGCTGACAACCAAATTTGCCGACTTCTATTACTCTCTTGAATATGATGAGCTTGGAATGGGTAATTGTCCGCACAGGGATTATCTTGTAGAAGCAAAGGTAAAGGACGAAAGCGGAAAAGCTATTTTCGGCGCAAAGGTTATAGCAGGAACATTTAAGGACGGAACAAAGTACACCGACCAGAATGGTGTTGCAAAATTCTATCTTTCCAACGGAAACTACAATCTTTCAGCCGAAAAGGCAAATTATCAGAAGGAAACCAGCAATATAACAGTCGGAAATTCCAAAAAGAGCATTTCATTTGTTCTTGGCGGCAAGGACTATAAAATGAGCATTAGTGTAAAGGATGAATCCGGAAAGCCTGTTTCCGGTATAAACGTAAATGCTGTTATGATCAAGGATAAAAACGGCAAGCAGGTTGATTCATATAACCAGAAAACTGTAAGGACAAATGCACAGGGCGTAGCTGTATTTGATATTTCAAGCGGCACATACTCAGTGTCAGCATCAGATAAAAACAAGGGATACGCTTCAAAGAGCATATATGTTTACGGAACAGACAAGAGCGATACTCTCAAACTTTCAAGCAAGGTGCAGAATGTATTTGTAAAGGATGAGGATTCAGCGGCAGTAGCTGATGCCTTTGTAACAGCAAGAATGCTTGCTGACGAAAACGGAACAGCAGTTCCATACGCAGATGAAATTGTGGTAAGCACAGATGCTGACGGAAAAGCAGTTTTTGCAGCAGGAAAAGGCACATACAGAGTAACAGTAAAAAAAACAGGATATAAGACAGCTTCAAAGAGCATTAACATTAACGACAACTCCGTTGATGTTGAATTTACCCTTTCCAAGGGCGGAAACGGAACATTGAAGGATATCGTCAAGGTAAGCACTGGTGTGGATTATTACGCTGCAATCGATAAAAACGGCGACCTTTGGATGTGGGGCAGCAATGCATACGGTCAGTTGGGCAACGGCACAAAAACAAACAGCAGTGTTCCGATAAAGGTTCTTGAAAATGTTGCAGATGTAAGTCTTGGCGGCACACACAGCGGCGCAGTTACAAAAGACGGAGCGCTTTATATGTGGGGCGGAAACAATAATGGTCAGCTTGGTGACGGAACATATACCGAATCTCTCGTTCCTAAGAAGATCATGACCGGAATCAAGACTGTTTCACTTTGCAGCTATAGAAGCGATTATGACTACACAGCTGCGCTGACCGTAAACGGAGATCTGCTTCTCTGGGGATACAATCAGCAGGGACAGCTTGGCGACGGAACATCCATTAAAAGAAATACTCCTCTTGCGATCATGAATGGCGTAAATTATGTAAATGTTGATTTACAGAGCGCAGCAGTCAAAAACGACGGCAGCCTTTATACCTGGGGAAATAATGCCTGGGGACAGCTTGGAAACGGTCAGTCCGGCGGCTCATATGCTTATGATGACGGAATTGACAGCAATGTCCCGATAAAAATAATGGACAATATAGTTTCAGCCGATATGATGGATTGGGGCGGTTCAGCAATTGACTCCTCAAATAATCTTTATCTCTGGGGCACAAGCAACAAGATAAAAAACAGCGCATCCCCCGAAGTTTATCTGACCGGAATTAAATATGCATCCCTCGGAGGAGAGGATACTCCTTTCGGCGCAGCAATCACAACTGACGGCAGCCTTACCACCTTCGGTTCAGGATATATAAATACTGATATGCTCAGCGACGTTGTTGACGTATGCTGCGGAGGCTCGCTCGGACTTGCCGTAACAAGCGATGGTACACTTTATACATGGTCAAAAAGATCTCAGCCGGAAATCTTTTCTGTAGACGAAACCAGTGAGCAGAGCACAGGCGGAAACAATACAATGTCTGTTGAAACTCAGGACGCTGCGTCTGTGGCAGAAACACAGAACCCTGGAATTTCATACGGAGGAATTTCAGTAAAGACAAACGCTTCTCCTGCACCAAAGGCTGTTCCAACTGAAAAAACAGCAGAGTTTACTGAGCTTGTTCCGGGCGATGTTTACAACATCTACCTCATAAGAACAAGAGTCCTTGCAGATCCATGCGGCTCAGGAAATCTTCTCTACATTAATCAGGCAACAGCAGACAATGACGGAAAGATCACACTGAATTACATTCCTAAGTCGGAATTCATCACAACTGAAATTTTCGCAGTCGGATCACAGTGCAGTCAGCATACATACGAAAAAGGCGAATGTATCTACTGCGGAGCAGTTTGCGAGCATTCCTATGATGAGAATGATATCTGTACAATATGCGGTGCGGAAAATGAAGGTATTTCAGGAGACTGCACATTAAATGGAAAAGTAGATATCTATGATGCGATTGAAATAGTACGTTTCATTATGGATATGAGAACATTCAACGAAAAGGAAATGCTTCTTGCAGATTATAACCTTGATACAAACGTTGATCTGTACGACGCAATCGGAATAGCAAAGCTTATCATGAGCTTTTCCCGATAATACAAATATAAGCTGATAAAAGCCGGAACTGTTAAAGGTTCCGGTTTTTTGTGTCCTATTGGTTGGATTTTATGAGTAAACACACACCCTCAGCCTGTCATAATGGGTCGGCTGTACTTCTTAGGTGAATAGTCAACTTACACAATACAGTTTCAAAAACACAACGAAGATACATAAAAAAAACAGAACAAATTGAAAAAGCATGTACAGATAAAAAAGAAAGTGCTATAATGTAATTATATGAATATTTTACATCAGAACAGGAGAATATTAATGAAAAAGAAAAAACTTTTAAGTTTCCTGACATCAGCTGTTATGGCATTTACCTGTTCAGGAGGACTGCCGGGACTGACAGAAAAAGTCGTTACCTTGAACGATCATGTAAATGCGGAGTCAGGAAAGCTGTACGGAGATTATCTGTATTACACAATAATTGATAAGGACGGAAACGGAACACCCGATTATGCAGAGATCTCAGACTGCAATACTCTGGCTGAGACCATTGAAATTCCATCTGAGATAGACGAAGTTCCTGTTACATCGATCGGAAAATCAGCTTTTTACAACTGTACTTTTCTTGAAAGTATAAAAATTCCTGACAGTGTAACAAATATTACAAGAAACGCATTTTACGGATGCCAGAACCTTAAAAGCATAGTAATTCCTGATGGCGTTAAAAGTATTGAAAAGGATATGTTCTGGGGATGTTCAAGCCTTGCTTCCATAACACTTCCGGACAGCCTGACAAGCATCGAAGAATGGGCTTTTTGTTCCTGTACAAGTCTTGAAAGCATAACGATTCCGAATGGTGTAACAAGCATTGAGACATCCACTTTTTCCAACTGCACAGGACTCGCCAATATTACATTGCCTGACAGTTTAACAAGCATAGGATCGTATGCATTTCAATGGTGCGAAAACCTTTCTGACATAGCTATCCCAGACGGCGTGGCAAGCATTTCAGATACTGCTTTTAATGGCTGTTCAAAGCTTGAAAGCATAAATGTGTCTGAAAACAATGAAACCTACAGCAGCGTGGACGGAATTCTTTTTAATAAGAGCAAAACTGACCTGATCCGATATCCGGCAGGCAACAAAAATTCGGAATATACTGTTCCGGAGTATGTTAAAAGCATTAATGACGAAGCGTTCAGCGATTCTTCAAATCTTACAAATATAGTAATCTCGGACGGCGTACAGCGCATCGGATCATACTCATTTTCATGGTGTAACAATCTTTCCGGAATAACGATCCCGGACAGCTTGACAAGCATTGATGATTCGGCATTTTTTGAGTGTTCCAGCCTTAAAAGCATATCGATTCCAGCCGGTGTAATGAGTATCGGATATGAGGCATTTATGGGCTGCTCAAAACTCGAAAGCATAAATGTATCTGAAGATAATGAGAATTACAGCAGCGCTGACGGAATTCTTTTTAACAAAAACAAAACTGAATTGATCCGCTGTCCGGAGGGCAGTATAAAAACTGAATATACCATTCCGGATGGTGTGACAAATATCAAAAGCAGAGCTTTTATAAACTGCCAAGCCATTGAAGGCATAACAATTCCGGACAGCGTTATAATAATCGGCGAGGAAGCATTTTTCAACACGCCGTTGTTTAATAATCAGTCAGGCCCGATATACTATATTGACAAGTGGATCGTTCTTTGTAATATAAGTGCGGAAACCATGGAAATAAATGACGGAACAAAGGGAATTGCAAATCATGCGTTCTTCAACTGCAAAAACCTTGAAAATCTGATTCTTCCGGACGGTATGACAAGCATAGGCAGCGAAGCGTTTTTCTTATGCGACGGTCTTTCAGACATAACAGTTCCGGACAGCATAAAGTATATCGGAGGCTATGCATTTGCACAGTGCACAAATCTTAAAAGTATAACAATTCCGGATGGCGTAACGAGCATTGAAGACGGAACATTTTCCGGATGTACGAATCTTTCAAGTGCAGCTATTCCGGACAGCGTGACAAGTATCGGATATTGTGCATTTTCCGACTGCCCGAAGCTTGAAAGCGCATCACTTTCCGACGGTCTGACAAGCATCGGAGATCTGGCGTTTTACGGATGTTCAAGTCTTGACAACTTAACAATAAAAAGCCGTAACTGCGAAATTTATGACGAAGAGACAACTATCTCCGAAGAAGCTACAATTTATGGCTACAAAGACTCCACAGCTCAGGCGTATGCTGAAAAATACAACAGAAATTTCATACCGCTTGACAACACAGAAACACCGCCTTCTACAACAGCTCCGGTTACAACACAGCCGACAGTTACAACAACTATAACAACGACTGTAACAGAGCCTGACGTAACTACAGTTCCAGCACTGACAACAACCATAGCACCAATTAGTATAACTACAATACCAGCACCGACAACAACTATAGCACCAATCATAACCCCAATCAGTAGAATTACAACGCCAGCACCAACAACAACTGTAACAACAATTACAACTGTACCAGTCACAACGACAACAACTGAAACAGAGTTTATTCCTGGCGACATCTCCGGAAACGGCAAGATCGACCTTTACGATGCTATTGAAATATGTAAAAGTATTATGGGCATGAGAACCTTCTCAGAAGAAGAAAAGAAAATTGCCGATTTCAATGGTGATGGAGTTGTTGACTTGTATGACGCTATAGAAATTGCAAAGAAACTGCTTAACAAGCATTGATTTTTTAGAACCCGTCTTCACAAGATATGTGTGCTTGTAAAGGCGTGCGCATACGCTTGTGAAGACAGGTTCTTATATAATATCACCCCCGGGACAGTGATGTTTCGGGGGTGATATTATATGCGTATGTAGGTAGAACTCTGCCGTATATCTACTGCTATCTTGTCTAGCAAAAAAAGTGCATTTCTGCCATAGCTCGCTTATTGAGAAAACAACTATCTGTTATTTTCTGCGCATAATAAAACTGTTATTTAATATCCAATTCAAAAGAAAGCTGACGATTTCCGTCTTTCAATGAAATATCGGGTAGTATTACTTCTTCAAGATGATAATTGATATCAGCTTTTCTTGCCTGCGAATGCTGTAACTGTCGTTTTATTCTATAGTGTTTGCCGTCTTTAATGAAATTAGCGCCTGTCTGATGAAATCTGAAAGGAATATTTTTTTCAACACATTGCTGACGGATATCAAGAACCCAGTCATAATTACAAGGTCTTGCATTGTAACCCGATTCTCCGCCGACAGATACCTCGTCAATTGTTTCATCAAGGTATTCGGATACATTAACGTTCTCAAGCAAAGGGGCAATAATAATTGATTTATGCTTAATCGGTAACGCCTTGAAAATTGGTAATCTGAAATCAGCTCTGTCCTGATTCTCTACTGTGCATCCGATAAGAACATTGTCATATCCATCGCCCCAATCAGCAGGCAGACATTGTTCAAATCGGTTAATTCGCTTTGTAAAGAAATAGAACCAACAGTCACTTCGTTCCTTCATCATAGTCCAGCATTCTTTTCGCCATTCATCAGCATCCATCAAAAGAAAATCTGACGTAAAACAGGTATAGATAAATGATCCTGTTGGCACTTTATAGCTACCGTTGCGTTTACGCTTTACCGGCAGATCAAAATTTGAAGTTTTTCTGCACTTGCTGCTTGCAATGGAACTTCCGTACATTTCATCCTGACGATAGACATAGCAATATTTACAGCCGGGACTTATTTTCGTGCAGCCATGCCATGGATTCCAACTGCAATTTAAAAGTGTTTCTTCCATTACTATTTCCTTTTCGTGATAATAAGAAACGAAGTCATTCCTTACTATTTTCTCAGGTTGCAATATTGAAAAATCGCTGTAGTTCCCATTCTATTGTAAGATTAGCGATAATTCTCCATCATAGAATCAATATTAGCTTTATCTTCCGGATGTAATTCTTTCAGCTTTTTCAGATAGACCTGTGCCTTCGCAAGCTTGTGAATAGTACCGAAAGTATGAAAGGCAATCACATAAAAATCAGTTTTGTCATCATCATTATATTCACTGAACAATTCACCGGTTTCTATTATTTCAGCAGTAACAGCGGCTTTTTCGTATTGGTGAGTTAAAAGGTACATATAGTACATTTGTTCAAGTACAGCAGTATTCTCTTCTGCCTCATAGCATTTTTCATAAAGCTCCAGCGCCTTGTCAAAGCGGAACAATTCTACCAGAATGTCAGCTTTAATGTGTA
>CAKSJL010000053.1 GCA_934463345.1 uncultured Oscillospiraceae bacterium
CTTGTGGACAGCTTCAATAAAATGGGACTTACATGCTTTAATCCTGAAGGTGCATTCTATGTTTTTCCATGCATAAAAAGCACTGGTCTTTCAAGTGAGGAATTCTGTGAAAAACTTCTTGAAAGCCAGAAGGTTGCCGTTGTTCCGGGAAATGCTTTTGGTCAGAGCGGTGAAGGCTTTATAAGAGTTTCCTATGCCTATTCGCTCAAGCATTTAAGAGAAGCTCTTAAAAGAATTCAGGCATTCATTGAAAATCTCAGGAATGAATGATTATGAATAAAGTTACATTAAAAGTATCTGCAAAAATAAATCTGTCACTTGATGTAACAGGAAAACGCAGTGACGGATATCACAATATCGAAAGTATTTTTCAGAGTGTTGATATATATGACACGATAACCGTTTCAAAGCGTAATGACAATGAAATACGCATTTCATGCAGTGACCCGATTGTTCCATGCGACCGGAGAAACATTGCATATAAGGCTGCTGAATTGTTTTACAATTACACAGGCATAACCGGAGGTGCTGACATTTACATTGAAAAGTTTATTCCATCACAAGCCGGTCTTGGCGGAGGAAGCTCTGACGGTGCAGGTGTCCTTTACGCTCTGAACATGCTTTATGATACATGTCTTAACGGAATAAAGCTTACAGAGCTTGGCGGAAAAGTGAGCGCTGATACTGCATTCTTTACAGTGGGCGGCACTGCTTATGTAAACGGAATAGGCGATGAGATAAATTCAATACGTTTCATTCCTAAAATTGATCTTGTAATTGCCAAAGGAAGTTCTGGTATTTCAACACCGGATGCATACAGCAGAATTGACACACTCAGCAGTATGAACCATCCTGAGACTGCAAAACTTCTGAAAGCCATTGACAAAGGAAACTTTGTTAAAAACTGTAGTTTATGCCGAAACGTTTTTGAAAATGTTGCAAACATTGATGACGTTATATCAATTAAGAAGCTTATGCGTTCTCATGGTGCGCTTAATTCACTTATGAGCGGAAGCGGATCAGCTGTTTTCGGAATTTTTCCTGATAAAGAAACGGCTTTGAAATGTACTGACATGCTTACAGAAAAATTTCCATTTGCAGTATATTGCCGGGCTGTTCCTGACAGCATACTTGTTATCAACAAAGAATAAAAAACAGCCAGCAGATTTTTCTGCTGGCTGTTTTAGGGCGTGTTCTCATAAAATGCTTGTGCGGATTTCCAAGCACAATTTTTAACGCAGTATGCGTAAAAATTTGCTGGAAAGACGTGCGCATACGCTTGTGAAGACAGGTTCCTATGTGAACACGCCCTAACTAATTAACCTTTATTCATTAAGCGGTGATAACAGCGTTTTTCCCTCTTTTAGCGATTCCTTAACCAAAATTATTCGCTGATTTTCAGAACCTCTGAATTTAAGCATAATATTTTTCTTTTCCAATACAAAAGGACCGTCCACAAGAATATCAAGCATAGAGACAAGTTCATCTGTAACTTCACAGTGTGCTTTTCCTTGTTCCGGCAGAATATCATTTTCAAAAATATAGCCGCTGTAACACCATATATTCTTTTCCGGATATATACTTCGCACTCTTTTCAGTAATGCTGTCAGCACACGTTGATTGCAGGGTTCAAGCGGTTCTCCCCCAAGAAGCGTCAGACCTGCAATATATGATGGTTTCAGCGCTTCAATTATTTCAGATTCGGTTTCATCAGTAAATGGCTTTCCAAAGTTAAAGTCCCATGTTTCTTTATTGAAGCATCCCTCGCAGTGATGAGTACACCCAGAAACAAAAAAAGAAACTCTTACTCCCGTTCCGTTTGCAATATCTGTTTTTTTTATTGCCGCATAATTCATAACACATCTCTCCATAAGTAATAGCTGCCGTATTTTCAGGGCAATGCTATAAAAGCATTGTTTTCCAAACGACAGCTAATTTTTTATGAATGTATTTTAGTCGATCCTTGTATGGTATTGCTTTAAAGATGCAGTACCCTTTCCTTAATTTCCTGTGTTCTTCCCTGATTCCAGTACTGCGTTCCTATATACCCGCAGGTTCGTCTTGCAACGTTCATTCGGTTTTGATTGGTATTTCCGCAGTTCGGGCATTGCCATATAAGCTTTCCATGTATATCTGAAACAATGTTTATCTCACCGTCATAACCGCATTCCTGACAGTAGTCACTCTTTGTATTCAGCTCAGCATACATTATGTTATCATAAATATGCTGCATAACAGCAATTACAGCTTCTATATTATTCTGCATGTTCGGTACTTCAACATAGCTTACTGCTCCGCCAGGCGACAGCTTTTGAAACTGTGCCTCAAAGGAAAGTTTGCTAAAAGCATCTATTTCCTCTGTAACATGTACATGATAACTGTTGGTAATATAATTTTTATCAGTAACTCCCGGAATAATTCCAAAACGCTTTTGCAGACATTTTGAAAATTTATATGTGGTTGATTCGAGCGGTGTGCCATATAAACTAAAGTCAATATTACTTTCTTCACGCCATCTCTGACATACATCATTCATATGCTGCATAATTGAAAGAGCAAAAGGCGTTGCCTCCGGGTCGGTATGGGATTTACCGGTCATATAATGAACACATTCGCAAAGTCCTGCATAACCCAATGATATTGTTGAATAACCGCCGTAAAGAAGTCTGTCAATCTTCTCGCCCTTCTTTAGCCTTGCAAGTGCGCCATACTGCCAGAGTATCGGTGCAACATCAGAAGGTGTTCCTTTCAGACGTTCATGTCTGCACATCAATGCATCATGGCAAAGCTCAAGGCGTTCATCAAATATATGCCAGAATTTACCTATATCACCCTCAGATGAACAGGCAACGTCTACAAGATTTATAGTAACAACGCCCTGATTAAAACGTCCATAGTATTTCGGTTTTCCATTTTCATCAGTATAAGGTGTCAGAAAGCTTCTGCATCCCATGCATGGATAGCAATGCCCTTCACCGTTTTTATCAATTTTAAGCTCCAGCATCTTCTTTTCAGATATATAATCCGGAACCATTCTCTTTGCTGTACACTCGGCAGCAAGCTTTGTTATATGCCAGTATTTCGAACCCTCTCTTATATTATCTTCCTCAAGAACATATATAAGCTTAGGAAACGCAGGCGTTACATAGACACCGCTTTCATTTTTAACGCCCAGTATTCTCTGTCGCAGCATTTCCTCAATTACAAGAGCCAGATCGTCTCTCAGCCTGCCCTCTTCAACCTCGTCAAGGTACATGAAAACGGTTACAAAAGGTGCTTGTCCATTAGTTGTCATAAGAGTTATTACCTGATACTGTATCATCTGAACCCCACGCTTTATCTCTTCCCTGACACGCATTTCAGCAACTTCGTGAATTTTCTCTTCACTCAACGGCAGACCGGCTTCTTCAAACTCTTTACGAACAATCTTTATCAGTTTTTGTCTGCTGACATCAACAAAAGGAGCAAGATGAGAAAGCGTTATACTCTGACCACCGTACTGTGAGCTTGCAATCTGAGCAATGCTCTGCGTCGCAATGTTGCATGCCGTTGAAAAGCTTTTCGGACGCTCTATCATAACCTCGCTTATAACAGTTCCGTTCTGGAGCATATCTTCAAGGTTCACAAGACAGCAGTTATGCATGTGCTGTGCAAAATAATCAGCATCATGAAAATGGATTATTCCTTCTTCATGAGCCTTTACAACCTCTTCAGGCAGCAAGAAACGCTTTGTAATGTCCTTGCTCACCTCTCCAGCCATATAATCTCTCTGAACGCTGTTGATAACAGGATTTTTGTTTGAGTTTTCCTGCTTTACTTCTTCGTTATTACATTCTATAAGACTCAGGATCTGTTCATCGGTAGAATTGGATTTTCTCACAAGGCTTCTCTTATATCTGTATGTAATATACTTTCTTGCAACTTCGTATGCCTGATATTCCATTATCTTATTTTCAACCAGATCCTGGATTTCCTCAACATTTAATGTTCTTCCAAGAGTCACGCAAAGGTCTTCAATATAATGTGATATTTTTCCAATTTGTTCATCAGTCAGTCTGACATTTTCCGCTGCTTCTATGTTTGCTTTTGAAACAGCAGAATCAATTTTCGCAGAATCAAATTCGACTTCTGTGCCGCTCCTCTTGATAATTTTCATTGTAATCCTCCATATAAAGCAAACACTATATATAGTGTTTGCATTTTTATTTGAACACTATATATAGTATTATACCACATCTAAAATAAAAGTCAAGGAAATTGCAAACAAAATACTGCACATATACAGACAGCTAATTAGCTGCAATTTCTACACTAATTTTTAATAATTAATTTCTTGCTTCAAGGTCAGCAAGTGCATCTTTTCTTGAAAGATTTATTCTTCCCTGCTTGTCTATTTCAACTACCTTTACAAGAATTTCATCGCCGATCGAAACAACATCTTCAACCTTCTCAACTCTTGCCTTGTCGAGCTTTGATATATGAACAAGACCATCCTTACCAGGAGCAATCTCGACAAATGCGCCGAATGACATAAGTCTTACAACCTTGCCCTTATATATACCGCCGATTTCCGGACCGTCTGCAATTGTTCTGACGATAGAAAGCGCCTTATTGCAGTTATCAAGATCAACGCCTGAAATAAATACAGAACCATCCTCATTTATATCAATCTTAACATCGCATTCAGCAGTTATCTTCTGAATAACCTTACCGCCCTGACCAATAACATCTCTGATTTTCTCAACGTCTATCTTTGTCTGAAGCATTTTAGGAGCGTATTTGTTAACAGTCTGTCTTGATTCCGGAATGGCTTTTAGCATTATTTCATCAAGAATATAAAGTCTTGCCTTTCTTGTCTTTTCAAAAGCTTCCTTTATAATAGCCGGAGTCAAACCATCAACCTTGATATCAACCTGTATAGCAGTAATGCCCTTATGCGTACCGCCAACCTTAAAGTCCATATCTCCGAAGAAGTCCTCAAGACCCTGGATATCAACCATTGTCATAAATTCGTCACTGTCAGGCTTTGTTATAAGTCCGCATGAAATACCAGCAACAGGAGCTTTTATCGGAACACCGGCATCCATAAGCGCAAGTGTTGAACCACAGATAGAGCCCTGTGATGTAGAACCGTTCGAGGACAGAACCTCAGAAACAAGTCTTAATGCATAAGGGAATTCTTCTACCGTAGGAATAACAGGCTCAAGCGCTCTTTCTGCAAGCGCACCATGGCCGATCTCACGTCTGCCAGGACCTCTGCTTGGTTTGGTTTCACCTACAGAATATGACGGGAAATTATAGTGATGCATGTATCTCTTTGATTCTTCCTCATCAAGACCATCTATTCTCTGTGCATCGCTTACAGGACCAAGTGTAGCAATTGTCAGAACCTGTGTCTGACCTCTTGTAAAGAGTCCTGAACCATGAACTCTCGGAAGCAGTCCTACTTCAGCAGCCAGAGGTCTTATTTCATCAATGCCTCTTCCGTCAACACGCTTGCCTTCATAAAGCCAGTTTCTTACTATTTTCTTCTGAAGCTTATAAATACACTCGTCAATCATAGCTTCCTTTTCAGGATAAGCTTCGTCAAATTTAGCATGAATATCGTCCTTTATAGGCTGAAGTCTTTCTTCACGAATGTTCTTGTCATTTGTATCAAGTGCAAACTTCACTCTGTCAGCTGCAAATTCTTCAATTGCCTCAAACATTTCGTGGTCAACTTCCTGTGACTCAAATTCAAATTTTTTCTTGCCTATCTGCGACTGTATGTCACTGATAAATGCAACTATTTTCTTAATTTCCTCATGACCCTTTAAAATAGCCTCGAGCATTGTGTCATCAGGGACTTGATTTGCTCCTGCTTCAATCATGACAATCTTTTCAGCAGAACCTGCAACAGTAAGATTCAGATCAGTCTTGGCTCTCTGTTCAAGAGTCGGATTTAAAACGATCTCACCGTCAACAAGACCAACGCTTATTCCGGCAATAGGTCCATTCCATGGAATATCAGAAATAGAAAGTGCAATGGAAGTTGCAATCATTCCAGTAATTTCAGGTGAACAGTCCGGATCAACTGCAAGAACAGTCATAACAACAGAAACATCGTTTCTCATATCCTTAGGAAAAAGAGGTCTTATAGGTCTGTCAACCATTCTTGATGTAAGAATAGCCTTTTCTGACGGCTTTCCTTCTCTCTTGGTAAATGAGCCAGGAATTTTGCCTACTGAATACATTCTCTCCTCATAGTCAACAGAAAGCGGAAAGAAATCTACTCCCTCTCTCGGTTTAGGACTTGCTGTGACATTTGCCATAACAACAGTTTCGCCATAATGAACCCAGCATGAACCGTTTGACAGAACACACGTCTTGCCTGTTTCAACAACTAATTCTCTTCCGGCAAATGTAGTTTTAAAGGTTTTATAATTTTCAAACATAAACTGCCTCCCGTTTTCAGTAGCAGTTTTAGCAATAAACCCTGAATCCACACCAAATGGCCGGATTTACGGTTTAATGCTAAAATTACAACTACTGATATGATTTTTACGTTAAAATAGTTTGAAAAGGCAGAAAGGATTTCTCCCGACTGCCTTTCAGATTTCTCTTATTTACGGATACCAAGCTTTTCGATTATTGCACGATATCTGTTAATATCCTTCTTCTTGAGATAGTTAAGAAGGTTACGTCTGTGACCAACCATCTTAAGAAGACCTCTTCTTGAATGATGATCCTTCTTGTGAACCTTGAGATGTTCAGTCAGATCATTGATTCTCTTTGTAAGGATCGCGATCTGAACCTCGGGAGAACCAGTATCATTCTCATGTGTCTTGTTAGCTTCAATAACAGCTGTTTTTTCTTCTTTCAGTAACATTATTTTCACCTCTTTTAGTATTTATCCTATATCGTAGTATCAGGCAGGCAACATTCCCACACTGGGCGTGACCCTGAAACCACGCACATGGACAAGTTTAATTATATCATATTCCAGTCGATTTGTAAAGTCTTTTTTGCAGTCATCAGGAAATAATTTTTCCTTTCGAAGCTTTTTTTCCAGCTTTATTTCCCCTGCCCTTATTTTTTTCCTTTTCAACCGGTTTTTCTGAGCCGCCCTTATCCTCAAAAAGCACCTCGTCATCTGAATCAGACTCGTCAAGTTCCGGATTTACCTCGCCGTTACGCTCATAATAAGGATTGATAACATATTTCTGTATCACAGGATATGAATTAAAGCAGACTATAAATGCAATAGTTGATGCCGGAACAAACGGCAGAAGAAGAAGCGTACTCAGATTTAAAATTGTCAGCAGGACGAATACACCGGAAATTACAAGGATTATAAGGAGTGTCAGGAAATTCTTTTTAAGCACTATAAAAGCAAGTGCAAAGGAATTTTTCAGTATATTCTTAAATGAGAGATCAGTTGCAGTTATCATAAGAAAAGCATAAAAATTCATCATTACTATCATAAGCATAACGCTTACGCTTATAGCAAGAAGAACAAATATTGCATTACCATAAACCTTTGCCAGCTTTGGATAAACATAAATTGCAGCTGAAACTGAAACTGCTGCAAGTATGTCTATAAGTCCCATGACCAGTGATTTACTATAGTTTTCGGAAAAAGCCTTTTTAAAATCTGTCAGTATAAATGCATGCTTTTCAAGTGTATAATTCCTGATAATCTTCATCATCCCAGCAGTTGCCGGACCTACAACGCATGCAAACACAACAACACAGAACAAAATCATTGCCTGTGCAACGGTCCTGTTTTCAATTTTAAAAAGTGCATAAACCGCCATAAACAAAGGAATAAAAAACACAGTATAAAGCAGATTTACCTGCATAAGCTTCCAGAACTTCCTGAAATAAAGCTCAAAAAAGCGCATTATTCCTTTTTTCTTAGGCGCATTTTTTGGTATTCCCACTCCGGCGCTCTCATAGTCTGAACTGAAAATTCCCATTAATAATTTACACTCCTTGTTTTACAGATTAAAGGCAGTACTTCCGAAGCGGCGCTGCCTTTAGAGCGTGTTCACATAAAATGCTTGTGCCGAAAGGACGTGCATTTCATTTTTATGTGAACACGCTCTAAATCAGCCTTATAAAAATATACGTTAAAATGCTGTCAAGCACTGAGCTGACAAATGCAAACCCCATAAGAACGAGGTATTTCAGCATATACAACCGAAGCTCGTTATAGTCCCCGCCTTTTTTTCCAGCAATATAAAATGCAACCGTATTTGAAAGCTTCACAGATTCCCTTGCTCCCAAAACCAGTATGTACAAATCCAAAATCATAACTGGCAGAAGAGTTATAAGAATTATGGCAAATCCCTTTATGCCATACAACAGGTATATAAGCGATGCAGATATTCCGCCAGCCATTCCCCTGAAAAAAAGAGTTGAAACTGAAAGCAGCTGCCCGAATGCAAAAAAACCACAAAGCAACTGAAAAACAAGCATCACTGCAACAGGCAGAAATGACCCCGCAAATATACGAAACACATTTTGCTCCTCGTTGCTTTTCACAAGATTCTGATGAAACACTGCTTTCGCAACCCAAGACATGTCCTTGTCTTTTATCACAAGTATTGTTCCAAATGCGACACCGAAAAACATAAAAAGCGAAAGCATTCCCATAAATATTCTTTTTTTCTGTGATGCTGTCATATCCGCAGCAAGTATTTTCATAATGCATCATTCCTTTTCTTTGGCTATGCCTTTTTTAAAAGGATATGCTGCAACTGAAAATATTAGAAGTAAGCTCTTTATTTTGAAAGCTCATATGCTCTTTTGGTGCAGGCTTCACATGCCTCATCAACAGCCTTTTCAAGCTCATTTGAGTAAAGCTTGTCAAGTCCGGCAAGCGTTGTGCCACCTGGTGAAGAAACCATTTTTATCAGCTCATCAATGGAATATCCTGAATCAGTCATCATCTTTGCAGAGCCGACAAGACTCTGACAGAATAAAACCTTTGCAGCTTCTGCACTTATGCCGTTTTTAACAGCATAATCAATAAAGCCTTTGGCAAAAAGGTAGATAAATGCCGGACTGCTGCCGTTTATAGCTATAATTTCCTTCATCTTATTTTCAGGGATAACCTGAATTTTTCCGCAGTATTCAAACACACTGCATACAAAATCAAAATGATCTTTCGTAACTGAATCCGACTCAGCTATAGCTGTTGCACCCTCTCCGAGAAGAAGAGGTGTATTAGGCATAACGAGTATTACACCAATGTTCTGGTTTTCAAGTGTATTTTTTATGAATTCAGCAGGAATTCCAGCAGCAATAGATACAAATATCTGTCCATCCCTGACCTGATTCTTTACAGACTTTAAAACATCTTCAAGCACCTGAGGCTTAACTGCCAGAAATACTATGTCGCATTCGCTTGTAAGCTCTGCGGCATCTCTGCATTTTACAATATCACAGTCAGAAAGTGCATCAAGCTTTTTCTGATCTGTATCGGCAGTATAAATCTCAATTTCCCATCTGAGTTCGCTCAAAGCAACTCCCTTTATAATAGCGCTGCCCATATTTCCAACGCCTATAAAACCAATTTTTCTTTTCATATTTATCTCCGTCTTTCAAGCAGATTATTACTGTTTTGCTGCATGTCCCCTGTTGCCTAAAATCACATTATATGCCATAAGCATTATAGGCAAAATTGCAAATAAAATTGGTACATCAGCTATAAACTGAAGCATATTCTTACCAAGTCTTGTGTATATCGCAATATTCAATGCCTGTCTCGGAATAAATCCATAATGCATATTAAGAAAGGTATTCAGAACAAGATTGATTACAAGTATATCTGTAAGTCTTGCAGCTATAATTCTTATTCCAAATTCCGTAAGCCTTTTTCCTTTTTTATTCTCAAATGTTGAGATATTACCCCACTTGCGGTAAAGGAAAAGGCCATAGATAAGCCCCTGAAGCATAGCAACCAGAATATATGTCGGTATAAAAGCGCCGTCCGGATGTGCAATGTATCCTACGATATCGCACATTCCGCCAGCAAAAGTGGATATAACAGGTCCGAAAAGCATACCTATTCCGGCAATTGCAACATAAGCAAAATTTATCTTTGCAAAAGGTATCTCAATCGTAAACGCTTCAAGCCCCATTGAAACCGCAACAAGCATGCCTGTCAGTACGATGCATACAATACTGTTTCTGCCTTTTAACTCACAAACTGATTCTTTAAATAAACTGATAAACCTTTTCATAATAACCTCCTGATTTGTGCTGATTTGCACAAAGAAGCCATTATGAAAAGGCACTTCATGCATTCAGCGGGATGCGAAAACTATACCGCAAGCCTTACAGCTTTTCGTTCCGCCAGCAACTCCCCGTCTGCCGGACACTTCACGCACAGTTTCCTACTCTGATGCCAATGTTCGTATGTATTTATTAGAATGAAATCTCTCCTGCGATATGGTAAAGATCCTCTTCAAAAGGCTTCTTCATTGAAAGCGCTTCCTGAATGTCAAAATCAACAATCTTGTTGTTCTGCATTCCGACAACTCTATTACCGATACCCTGTGAAAGCAGGTCGACTGCATAATAACCCATCTGACTTGCAACAACTCTGTCTCTTACTGTCGGAGAACCGCCTCTCTGAACATGACCAAGAATTGTTGTTCTTGCCTCGATTCCTGTCTTTTCCTGAAGTGTTCTTGCGATATCATCAGAATGACCAACACCCTCAGAAACAATAATGATAAAGTGCTGCTTGCCTGTTTTTCTTGATTCAAGCATCTTCTTTGCAACATCATCAAGATTATACGGAACCTCGCTTGTTATAACATATGTTGCACCGACTGCGATACCAGTGTTTACCGCAATGTATCCAGCGCCTCTTCCCATTACCTCAACAACACTGCATCTGTCATGTGACTGAACAGTATCTCTGAGCTTATCAACCATTTCCATAGCTGTGTTCATAGCTGTGTCATAGCCAATAGTATATTCAGTACAAGAAATATCGTTGTCGATTGTTCCCGGAAGTCCTACACAGAGAATTCCCTTTGCAGAAAGATCTGCCGCACCTCTGAATGAACCGTCACCGCCGATGACAACAATACCCTCAAGACCAAGCTCCTCGCATTTTGCTCTTGCCTTATCAACGCCCTCTTCTGTTCTGAATTCAGGGCATCTTGCTGTATAGAGCATTGTTCCGCCTCTCTGAATTATATCAGAAACACTTCTCTCGTTCATCTCAATAACATCGCCGTTGATAAGTCCGTTGTATCCTCTGCGGATACCGTAAACCTGCATACCCTTTCTTATAGCGGCTCTTGTTACTGCACGAACGGCAGCATTCATTCCCGGGGCATCTCCTCCGCTTGTTAAAACACCAATCTTTTTAAGCATTATTTTACTCCTATCCGCCGTATGGCATGTTTAATTTACCATATACTATTTTACTACATTTAA
>CAKSJL010000054.1 GCA_934463345.1 uncultured Oscillospiraceae bacterium
ATCTTGATGTTTATCTGAATGTTGTAGGCGGATTCAGAATAGATGAAACTGCCGGAGATCTTGCAGTTGCAATGTGCCTTTATTCGGGAACACTTGATAAGGCACTTCCTGAATCGCTTATAGCGTTCGGGGAAGTAGGTCTGGGCGGAGAGGTCAGAGCAGTTTCAAATGCGGAATTAAGAATCAGGGAAGCCGAAAGAATGGGTTTTGAAACCTGTATTCTTCCAAAGCAGTCGCTTATGTTGATAAACCAGAATGAACATAGTATAAGGCTTATAGGTGTTTCTGATATAAGCGAGGCATTCAGAATGGTTTAAGGCAACACCGCACAAAATCTGCCTGTCGGATTTGCCTTAATAAATTTTTCCCACAGGAGAAGGATATGTGTAAAAATGATGTTAAAATAAGGATTGCGTCTGTTGATGATGCAGAGGAAATTCTGAAAATATATTCACCATATATTGAAAAAACAGCAGTAACGTTTGAATACGAAATTCCTGATATTTCTGAATTCAGAGAGAGAATAAAAAATACCTTAAAGAGGTATCCTTATCTCATAGCAGAAGCCGATGGAAGGATAGCAGGTTATGCGTATACAGGAGCTTTTCATCCGAGAGCTGCTTATGGCTGGGCGGCGGAGGTTTCAGTATACCTTGATGAAAATAAAAGAGGAATGGGAATCGGGCGAAAACTTTATAATGCGCTGGAACATATTTCTAAAATGCATAATATTCTGAACCTTAATGCCTGCATTGCAAGTCCCATATCGCCGGACGAACATCTTACAACGGCAAGTATAAAATTTCACGAAAAGATGAGTTATAAAATGGTAGGAAAGTTTCATAAATGCGGTTATAAGTTTAATACATGGTATGATATGGTGTGGATGGAAAAGCTGATTGGAGGGCATTGTGAAAATCCTGATCCTGTAATACCATTTCCGCAGCTGTCAGAACAGTGCAGTATATATCTGGAGTCTATTCAGTCTGATAGGGGATGATAAGTTTGATATGCAGCTTGTCGGAACTGCGCAGCAAAGAGGTAGTCAATGTTGAAAACGGCGATAAACTCGGATTCATTGATGATGTCGAGTTTGATGTTGCTGCTGGAAAAATTGCTGCGTTTGTAATTTTCGGAAGAAAAAGATTTTATGGTATTTTCGGAAAAGACAAGGATATTATCATAACCTGTGAACAGATAAAGCTTATTGGCAGCGATACGGTTCTTGTGACGCTTAGGAGCAGCGATTGTGCAAATAAGACAAAAGCTAAGAAATTTGTATTTGAAAATTTGTTGCACTAAACAAAGGGATAACTCTTGAAAAAAAGCTCGGAATATGTTATAATATTACGGTAATTCGCACGCTTATACTTTTAGCGGCAGGTCCCTTAAAAAAAGGGTGCCGCTGAGCTAAGTTTGGCGGAGGAAAATAAAAACCAAACAGGAGGAACTACCATGGCAGTAGTATCAATGAAACAGCTTCTTGAAGCAGGTGTTCATTTCGGACATCAGACAAGAAGATGGAACCCGAAAATGGCTCAGTACATTTTCACAGAAAGAAATGGAATCTATATCATCGACCTTCAGAAGACTGTAAAGAAGCTTGAAGAAGCTTATATGTTCATTCGTGACCTTTCAGCAGAAGGCGGAGAAGTACTTTTCGTAGGTACAAAGAAGCAGGCTGGCGATTCAGTTAAGGAAGAAGCTCTCAGAGCAGGCGCACACTATGTAAATGCTCGTTGGCTCGGCGGCATGCTTACAAACTTCAATACAATCCAGACAAGAATCAAGAGACTTGAACAGCTTCACACAATGGCTGAGGATGGCACATTCGACCTTCTCCCGAAGAAAGAAGTTGTAAAGCTTAACCTTGAGATTGAAAAGCTTGAAAAGTTCATGGGCGGTATCAAGAACATGAATAAGCTTCCAGGCGCACTTTTCATTGTTGACCCAAGAAAAGAAAAGATTGCTGTTGCAGAAGCAAAGAAGCTTCACATTCCGATCGTTGCTATTGTAGATACAAACTGCGATCCTGATGAAGTTGACTATGTAATCCCTGGTAATGACGACGCTATCAGAGCTGTAAAGCTCATTGCAGGAGCAGTTGCAAATGCAATCATTGAAGGCAGACAGGGCGAGGATACAACAGAAGCTGCGGCTGCTGAGGAAGCAAAGGCAGAAGAAGCTGCTGAATAATTCAAAAATTACAAAGCCCGAATTAATATTCGGGCTTTACTGAAATAAAGTTACGGAGGAAATATTATGGCTAATATTACAGCTAAGGACGTTGCTGAGCTGCGTAAGCAGACAGGCGTTGGTATGATGGATTGCAAAAAGGCTCTTGTTGAGGCTGACGGTGACTTTGAGAAGGCTACTGTTATCCTCAGAGAAAAGGGACTTGCAACACAGGCTAAAAAATCAGGCAGAGTTGCTGCTGAAGGTATTGTTATGTCGCTTACAAACCCTGAACATACTGTTGGTGCAGTAGTTGAGGTTAATATTGAAACTGACTTTGCTGCTAACAACGAGGATTTCAAGAAGTTTGTTACAGACGTAGCACAGACAATTATCGATACAAATCCTGCTGATATTGACGCTCTTAACGCAACACAGATTGTCGGCGGATCAACAACAGTTGCTGAAGCGCTTCAGGAACTCTTCCTTAAGATTCGTGAGAACATGCACATCAGAAGATTCAAGAGACTTGAGGGTGTTCTTGTTCCTTACGTTCACGGCGGCGGCAAGATTGGCGTTATGGTTAATATGGAAACTCCAGCCGGTGCAACAGACGCTGTTTTAGCATGTGGAAAAGACTGTGCACTTCAGGTTGCTGCATTAAAGGCTCCTTATCTCAAGAGAGAAGATGTACCAGCTGATGTTATTGAATCTGAAAAGAACATTATGCTCGCTCAGATAAATGAAGATCCTAAGATGGCTAATAAGCCGGAACAGGTTAAGGCTAAGATTGTTGAGGGTAAGGTTGGCAAGTATTATTCTGAAAACTGTCTGCTTGATCAGGAATTTGTTAAGGATGGCAATTTTACAGTTCAGAAATATGTTGACCACTGCGCTAAGGAAGCCGGAACTACAATCAAGCTTGTTGATTATGTATGCTTTGAAAGAGGCGAAGGTGTTGAAAAGAAAGAGGACAACTTTGCTGATGAAGTTGCAAGCATGATTAAGTAATCAGTTCGCAATTAATATAAAAATAAATCTCCGGAAAGTCTTTAACTCAGACATTTCGGAGATTTTTTCAAAAGGAATAATGAATGGAAATTTTAATTTTAATAAGCTGTTGCCTGATAATACTTTTGCTTGCAGTCGTGCTAATCAGAATGAATTCTGGAAAAAATAACAGAGATCTTACAGAACTTAAAAATAAGCTGGAGCTTTTGCAGCAGAACGATTCCAACCAATACAAACTGCTTATGGATCAGCTGGCAAGACAGAATGAAACTATAGTGAAGCAAATTTCTGTACTGGGCGACAGTCTGAGAGATGCACAGGAAAAACAGCAGTCACACACCTCCGGACTTCTTTCCAAAATTCAGCTTGAAATGAACGGACTTCGCAAGGAAAATCAGGAAAGTCTTGACAGAATCAATAGTATCATAACTGAGAAGATGCAGAGAACCCTTGATGACAAACTGAACAAAGCGTTTGAAACAGTTGTCAAAAACATGTCTGAACTTGGAAAAAATCTTAATGAAGGGCAGGAAAAGCAACAAAATGTAATTGCTGAAAGGCTTATAAAGCTTGAAGGGGATTTTGATAAAATCAGACTGGAAATTCTTTCAGCACTTGATAGTATTCGTAAATCCAATACTGAAAATATGGAAAATCTGAGAAAAAACAATCAGGAAAGCCTTGATAAAATAAATAATACTGTTAATGAGAAGCTCCAGAAAACGCTTGATGATAAGATTTCAAAATCCTTTGAAGCTGTAAATAAGCGGCTGACTGAGGTCTATGAGGGACTTGGCGAGATGAAAAATGTCGCTTCTGGCGTTTCAGACCTGAAAAATGTTCTTTCAAATGTCAAGACAAGGGGAATTATGGGCGAGATACAGCTTGGTGCAATACTTAATGAAATACTTGCACCGGAGCAGTACGGTGAACAGATTTCTGTCAAGCCAAACAGCTCGGAAAAAGTTGATTTTGCAGTTAGGCTTCCAGGACAGGAGGAGGGTGAATGCGTTTACCTTCCAATAGATTCAAAATTTCCTGGTGATACATATTCAAATCTGCTTGCTGCGTATGATACAGGTGATCCGAATGAAATGAAAGTGAAACGGTCAGCGCTTGAATCTGAAATAAAGAAATGTGCCAAAAGCATTCATGATAAGTATATTGTTCCGCCATATACGACGGATTTTGCAATAATGTTCCTTCCGTTTGAGGGACTGTATGCAGAAGTTGTTAACATGGGTCTTGTTGAGCTTCTGCAAAGGAACTATAAGGTTAATATTGCCGGACCTTCAACGATGGCTGCAATGCTTAACAGTCTACAGATGGGATTCAGAACACTGGCGATTCAGAAGAAAAGCGGAGAAGTCTGGAAGATTCTTGAGGCTGCCAAAAAGGAGTTTGGCACGTTTGAAACTGTTCTTGCTAATACAAGGAATCGTTTAAGACAGGCTGATGAGGAACTGGATAAGCTGATAGGAACCCGTACAAGAGCAATAAACAGGAAGCTTCAGACAGTTTCAACGCTTGAATCTGCTGAGGAATCAGCAAAAGTACTGGAAATAGAATGATTTTTATAAAAAAATATGCTTTGGACATGAATTTTTGTTGCAATATTTTCAAAAAAGTGTTATAATACTAATGATACTTTATGGGAGCGATTAATATGAGCAATTTGAAAATTGACAGGTTTAGTTCTGATTATGGGAAAATAATTGAATTTATACCTGAAAGACTTAAAGGCTCTGCACATCCTGATTTTCCGGATACGGTTTATGGATGTGATTACGGCTATGCATTGGGATCTGTCGGCGGCGACGGAGAATTTCAGGATGTTTATGCAGTTGAACATGATTCTGATACTCTTGAGATTATTGCGGTCATTGAGAGAAAGGATGACAACGAAACCAAATGGGTTGGTGTTGCTCCTGGAACAGTTATGTTTGAACCTGATATAAGAAAACAGACCGAATTCTGCGAAAAACACTTCAATTCGGTTTACCATTGCCTATATGAAAAGACATGTGGTTCCGTCCTCTTTAAGAGAGAAAATGGAGTGAAAAAGTATCTGCTGATAAAAAATGAAAGTGGTCATATCGGCTTTCCAAAAGGACATGTTGAATATGGAGAGAGCGAGGAACAAACTGCTGAAAGGGAAGTATTCGAGGAAACTGGCATTAAAATAAGCATTAAACCGGAAACAAGGCAGGAATATACTTACACCACTATGAAAAAGGCAATTAAGAAATGCGTGTATTTCTGCAACGAGTTTAAAAGCGATAAAATTGTGATTCAGCAGGAAGAAATTTCTCAGTACTGGCTTGTAACGTTTGATTCCGCTATGGAGCTTCTAAACTATCCGCAGGACAGAGCGATTCTTGAAAAGGCAGACAGGATGTATGACTAAAAAAGAAAAAGCGCTTATGACGTGTGAGGCTCTTGAAAAGCTTTACCCGGATGCAGTGTGTTCGCTTGATTATAAAAAGCCCTATGAGCTTATGATCGCTGCAAGGCTGTCTGCGCAGTGTACAGACGCAAGGGTAAATGTGGTCACAAAGGAGCTTTTTAAAAAGTATCCGACGCTTGAGGCATTTGCGGAGGCAGATCTGAACGAGCTTGAAGAAGTGATAAGACCATGCGGATTTTTCAGAACCAAGGCCAAAAGCATAAAAGAAATGGCTGGTCAGCTTATTAAAAATTTCGGAGGACAGGTTCCTGATAACATGAATGATTTGCTTACGATTTCTGGTATAGGCAGAAAGACAGCTAATCTGATGATGGGAGATGTCTGGGGAAAGCCTGCAATTGTAACTGATACGCATTTTATTAGAATAACCGGCAGAATCGGGCTTACAAGCAACGATGAACCTAAAAAGGTTGAATCTGATCTTGTTAAACTGATACCGCCGGAAATATCATCAGATTTTTGTCACAGAGTGGTTCAGTTTGGACGTGACGTATGTCGTGCAAGAAAACCACTTTGTGATGAGTGTGCATGCAGAAGCTTCTGCAAATATTTTGAAAAAAGGAAATAAAAATATGAAATTAGTTCGTCCGCTGAAATGTGTTATAACGGCGGCGGCGGTTTGCATTCTTTGTTTTTCCGGTAATGGCGAATATATTTATGCTGTTTTTGCATTAACGCCTGAAAACGATATTGTTGATCTTGAAATGCAGCCGGATGATAATCAAGCTGCAAAGAACAACAGGAAAAATTCAGAGAATAGTGGAGAAAAACTTCAAAAGGTAAACCTTAAAAGAATTGTTGCTCTTTATGGTACAAACATTTTTTTGCATAATGATATTGTATTGTTTGAGCATAATGAATGTCAGCCTGATATAGGGGTGGGATGGAAGAGGATTCCTTCAACCCTGAATGAAGTTATGAATGAGCTTTTTGAAGCACAGCTTCATGGAAACCGTTCGCCTTGATGCATGTATCTATAAATTTGAATAATATTATAAACTACAATAAAAAGGCGGATTATATAAATGAGTATATTTAGTAAATTGTTTGGTTCATACAGCACAAAAGAGCTTGCGAGAATTGAACCTATTAAACAGAGCGTTCTTGATCTTGACGAAAAGTATGCAGCAATGTCTGATACAGAGCTGAAATCACAGACTCAGAAGTTCAGAGACAGACTTGAAACCGGCGAAACACTCGACATGATTTTGCCTGAGGCACTCGCAACAGTTCGTGAGGGCGCATACAGAGTCCTTGGAAAAAAACCATTTCCTGTTCAGATTATCGGTGCAATCGTTCTGCATCAGGGACGTATTGCCGAAATGAAGACTGGTGAAGGTAAAACTCTTGTTGCGTGTGTTGCGTCTTACCTTAATGCACTTTCAGGAAAGGGCGTTCATGTTGTAACAGTAAACGACTACCTTGCTAAAACACAGTCGGATGAAATGGGTAAGGTTTTAAGATTCCTGGGTCTGACTGTCGGCTGTATTCTTCATGGTCTGACAAATGACCAGAGAAGAGCTGCCTATAACTGCGATGTTACATACGCTACAAATAATGAACTTGGATTTGACTATCTTCGTGATAACATGGTAACATACGCTAAGGACAGGGTACAGCGTAAACCTAACTTTGCTATTGTCGATGAGGTTGACTCTATTCTTATAGATGAGGCGAGAACACCTCTTATTATTTCCGGACGTGGTGACAAGTCCACAGAGCTTTATGATATTGTTGACAAATTTGCCAAGAATCTTGTTTCTACAACTGTTGTTGAGATTGATGACAAGCAGGATCAGGATGAAATCAACGAAAATGTTGACTATATCATTGATGAAAAGGCAAAAACTGCAACTATAACACGTGCAGGCGTTAAGAAGGCTGAGAAGTACTTTAATGTCGTAAACCTTATGGATCCTGAAAATATGACACTTCTGCATCATATTAATCAGGCGATCAAAGCGCATGGTGTAATGCATGCTGATATTGACTACGTTGTAAAAGACGGCGAAGTAATAATCGTTGATGAGTTTACAGGACGTCTTATGCTCGGACGTCGTTTCAATGACGGTTTGCATCAGGCGATCGAGGCAAAAGAGGGCGTTAAAATTGCTCACGAGTCAAAGACTCTTGCTACAATAACTTTCCAGAATTACTTCCGTCTGTATAAAAAGCTTTCCGGTATGACTGGTACAGCTATGACAGAGGAGGACGAATTCAGAGAAATTTACAAGCTGGACGTTATTGCTATTCCGACAAACAGACCTGTAATCCGTATTGACCATCACGACCAGATTTACAGAACTGAGGCGGGTAAATTCAAGGCGATCATTGAGCAGATTATCGAATGTAACAAGAAAGGTCAGCCTGTTCTGGTAGGTACTATATCAATCGAAAAATCAGAGCTTCTCTCGGCAATGCTGAAAAGAAAAGGCGTTAAGCATGAAGTACTGAATGCTAAGTATCATGCTAAAGAAGCTGAAATCGTTGCGCAGGCTGGTAAGCTTGGTGCTGTTACAATTGCCACAAATATGGCAGGACGTGGTACAGATATCATGCTCGGTGGTAACGCTGAATTTCTTGCAAAGGCAGAGATGCGCAAAAGGGAATATGATGAGGATATCATTAATGAAGCGGTAGGCTTTGCTGATACTGATGATGAAGAAATTCTTGCTGCAAGAGCTGTGTATAAAGAGCTTTATGATAAGTTCAATGCAGAGGTCAAGGAAAAGGCTAAGGCAGTCAAGGCAGCCGGAGGTCTTTATATCCTCGGTACTGAGCGTCACGAATCAAGACGTATTGACAATCAGCTCAGAGGACGTTCAGGACGTCAGGGTGATGAGGGCGAAAGCCGTTTCTTCCTTTCAGTAGAAGATGACCTGATGCGTATATTTGCTGGTGATAGGCTTGAAAACATGATGAATACTCTGAATGTTGAAGAAGATATGCCTATCGAAAGCAAGATGCTTACAAAGATTATTGAGTCATCACAGAAAAAGGTTGAGGGCAGAAACTTCAGCATCAGAAAGAACGTTCTTAACTATGATGATGTTCTTAACAAGCAGCGTGAAATTATCTACACACAGCGTTCACAGGTTCTTGATAATGAGGATCTCCATTCATCTATCCTTAATATGATGCATGACCTTGCAGTTGACGTTGTAAACAGTTATCTCCTTGATAATGAAGATAAGGAAAACTGGAATCTTATTGGTCTTAAAGAACATTTTATGGGATGGGTACTCAGCGATGAGGATCTTGACTATGATGACGATCAACTTGATGACCTTAAAAAGGAAGATATTGCAAAGTTTATTGAAGATAAGATGCTTGCAATTTATACAGCTAAGGAAGATGAATTCGGCGAACAGATAATCAGAGAGCTTGAACGTGTTATTCTTCTCAAGGTTGTTGACACTAAGTGGATGAACCATATTGATGATATGGCTGAGCTTAAAAAAGGTATCGGTCTCAGGGCATTCGGACAGAAAAATCCTGTTGTTGAATACAGATATGAAGGTTTTGAAATGTTTGATGCTATGGTTGAGGCAATTCGTGAAGATACAGTAAGACTTCTTCTTACTGTCAGAATTCAGAATAATACGCCTCCTAAGCGTGAACAGGTTGTAAAGCCAGATGCTCCAAATGCAGGATCTGCTCCTGTTGTGTCATCGAAAAAAAGACCTGGTGACAATGATCCATGCCCATGCGGTTCAGGAAAGAAATACAAGAAGTGCTGTGGCATGAATGAAAATAACTAATAAAGGTAAGGCGGACATTCTTTAGTGGAATGTCCGCCGTTTTAAATAATTATTCTTTGTCATAAAAATAAGGATGTTCTTCTAAAGAACATCCTTATTTTTATTAAAAAAGTATCATAAGTCATTTTTAAGCTTTCAGCATAACTGCCACCCAACCGTCACCTTCTGCTTCTTCAACGATAGTAAAGCCATTTTCAACGATTGCGTCAATCACTTCATTTTTTCTTTCTGTAATGATTCCTGAAACTATAAGTGTTGAATTGTTAGAAAGAAATTTTTTAAAAAGTCCACTCATTGCAATTAAAACATCAGCAACAATATTTGCTGTAATTATATTATAACCATTACCTATTTTTTCTTTAAGTCCTTTATCTGAAATAATATCACCGCAGTATGCTGTATATTTTTCATTTGAAATTTGATTTTTTAAAGCATTTTCTTTAGCCGTTTCAACGGCATTTTCTTCAATGTCGACTGCGGTTGCTTCCTTTGCGCCCAACAGAATACCGCCTATTGAAAGTATTCCGCTTCCGCAGCCAAGGTCTAAGATTCTTTCACCGCCTTGAATTGCTTTTTCGAGCAGTTCAAGACAAAGCTTTGTAGTGTTATGCTGACCGGTTCCAAAGCTTGAAGCAGGGTCAATTTCAAGAATGATACGCTCGTCATTATCATCATATTTTTCCCATGATGGTTTTACAAGAAGCTTGTTTCCAACTTTAAGCGGCTTGAAATACTGCTTCCAGTTGTTTGCCCAATCCTCTTCTTTTACTGATTTCAGTTCATATTCAAGTCTGCCGAATTTATTTTCAGTGTCCTGTTTTTTAAGTCTGTCAAGCAGGTGTTTAAGCGAAATAAGCATCTCCGCACCCTGTGAATTGTCCGGAATATAAATTGTGACACTTGTTTCACAGTTTTTGAGACCCATCAGGTCATCATCAATATAGTCCCATTTGCCATCCTTGTTTTCAAGAAATTCATTGAAATCCTCAGAATCCTTTATGGAAAACCCTCTGATTCCAATGTCCAGCAGGGAAGCACATAGGATATCAACACCATCGGATGAAGTGTAAATTTCAGTTTCAGTCCAGTTCATTAAGTATCTCCGTTATTCTTTAATTTTTTTCATTAAGTATACTGCGTCAAGCTCATTTACAACATTGTCGCCATTTAAGTCATATATATACAGTTCAATAATGTTAAGTTCCGACGGATTGTTTATATAAACATTCAGTGCAAGAACATCTTCGCTGTTAACATTGCCATCACGATTTATATCGCCCTTGATAGTCGGAAGAGTTGTTGTAGTAACGCTTGTTGATGTTGTTGCCGGTGCAGTAGTTTTAACAGTGGTTTTTACAGTTGTCGTAGTTGTAACGGTTGTTTTTGTTGTTACAGTTGTGGTCGGAGCAGTTGTTGTAGCTGCTGATCTGTATGTCAGATATTCCATACAGATATAACCGCTGTTTGAACCGTATGTCGCCTTGCCCCAGTTGTTTTTAACAGAAGTAACATTAACTGTTGCATTGTACGGTATAAGACACACAAAGCTCTTGTCAGAACCAATACCGCTTCGCATATTTACACCAGACTTGACATTACACTTATAATTTCCAGTTTTGTAGGAGTAGCTGCTTTCTGTATACTTGGTATAATCAAGATAAATCCAACCGGTTTTGCTGTTATATTCAACCTGTCCCCATTGATTATCGTGAACGCAGGTTACAACAACGGTTTTTCCTGACGGAATAGTCAGAAGAACATTTGAAGATGTGCTGTATGAGCTTCTGAGGTTCAGTGCGTCTGTCGTCTGATAATGACCTGTCAGATATGTAGTAGTGGATGACTGACTGCTGTCAACCTTTGCAGGGGTATTTTTGCCCTTGTAAAGTCTGACCTGAAGCATTCCTGCAACGTCGTAATAGTCAAAAAGTTTATTTGTCTTGTTCTGTGCTGGATCCATCATGTATAC
>CAKSJL010000055.1 GCA_934463345.1 uncultured Oscillospiraceae bacterium
GGATTTAGCTCATCTGGTAGAGCGCCACCTTGCCAAGGTGGAGGTAGCGAGTTCGAGCCTCGTAATCCGCTCCATTTCGCTGGGGAAATATTCTTGGCGTAAAATCAATCCTAAGACATATGTCTTAGGATTTTTTTATTATATCCTGCACCTTTAATGAAACAGCAGTGAAGATGTGTTGTACGCCTGATTAAGGGGGATTCCTGTGGACGATAATTTTTATATGAACGAAGCGCTGAAAGAAGCGCAAAAGGCATTTGAAGCCGGAGAAGTACCGGTCGGAGCTGTAATTGTCAGAAAAAGAGATAGAAAAATAGTCGGAAGAGGTCATAACAGACGTGAAACTGATAAGAATCCTCTGTCACATGCCGAGATAGCTGCAATTTATCAGGCTGCGGAAACGCTTGGAGGATGGAGACTCATAGACTGTGAGCTTTATGTGACGCTTGAACCATGCCCGATGTGCTGCGGAGCTGTGATAAACTCAAGGCTTGAACGTGTTGTATACGGTGCAGACGACTATAAGGCGGGCTCTGTGAGTTCAGTCCAGAGTATGTTTGAGCTGCCGTATAATCATAAACCGAAGGTTACGGCAGGGGTTATGGAGAGCGAATGCTCCGGGATACTCAAAGAATTTTTCAGACGGCTGAGGATAAGAAAAAAGCAGGAGAGAAAGGAAAGGTCAGATGAAAATATACAATGTTGAAATAAAGACCATGTCAGAAGCAGGAGATATAAAAAACGGCTTTGTTGAATTCAAGGGTTCAAAGATAACAAAGGTCGGAGATTATATTCCGGACAACATTTCTGAAGAGGATATCAACGGAAACGGCGGACTCCTGATCCCCGGCTTCATTGACGCTCATACTCATCTTGGCATAATAGAAAACGGCATAGATTTTGAAGGCGACGACTGCAACGAGGCTACAGATCCATTTACCCCTCAGCTTCGTGCGCTTGATGCTGTAAATCCGCTTGACCGCTGCTTTGACGAAGCTGTTTCAAGAGGAATTACCTGTGCTGTGATCTCTCCGGGAAGTGCAAATCCATGCGGCGGAGAAGTTATTGCTGTCAAGACGCTTGGCAGAAGAATCGATGATATGCTTGTAAAAAAAGTCGGAATAAAGTTTGCGCTCGGCGAAAATCCGAAAAGGGTTTATAATGACAGGGATGAAACGCCGGTTACAAGAATGGCAACAGCAGCTATTATACGAGAGGGACTTTCAAAGGCAAAGAGATATTTAGCTGACCTGAATGAATATGAAAATGACAGCGAAAATTCAGATATGCCGGAATATGATATAAAATGTGAAGCACTTGTTCCTCTTCTCAAAAAGGAAATATGTGCTCACTTTCACTGTCATCGTGCCGATGATATATTTACAGCTCTCAGGATCTCAAAGGAATTTGATATAAAGCCGGTTATAATACATGCAACAGAGGGGCATCTTATTGCTGACATTCTCGGAAAAGAGGGAGTTACAGCTGTTGCCGGTCCTGTTCTCTGTGACCGATGTAAGCCGGAAATGAGAGCACTTGAAATAAAAAATGCAGGCGTACTTGCGAAAAACGGTGTTAAAACAGCAATATGTACGGATCATACGGTAATACCTATACAGTATCTTCCGCTGTCAGCTGCGATAGCTGTAAAAGGCGGTCTTAGCTATGAAGAAGCTTTGAGGGCAATAACCTGCAATGCCGCTGAAGCAGCAGGAATCTCGGACAGGACAGGCAGAATATGCGAGGGCATGGACGCTGATTTACAGCTTTATGTCAAAGGTCATGATCCGCTTAATGTTATGTCTGAACCGCAGCTTGTGTATGTAAGCGGTGAGAGAGCAAGATTTTCCTTATAGGATTGCAAGGGGGGATAAGCCTTGAACAGGCTTTTCAGTTCGGTTATGGCTCTTAAAGGCGTCGGTGAAAAAAGAGCAGGATATTATAAAAAGCTTGGCATATCAACAGTTTATGATCTTCTTTATCATCTTCCGAGAGGATACGTTGATTTTTCATGCCCGGTTTCTCCTCCTGATGATCCGGTAAATGAATACTGCGTTCTCAGAGGCAGAATAGTTATGAAGCTTCCGGAACAGCGTATAAGAAAAGGTCTCAGTATTTTCAAGGCGAAGGCAACTGACGGAATGAATGATTTCATGGTTGTGATATATAATAATTATTATGGATTCAAGGCTTTGCAGACCGGCTGTGAATATCTTTTTTATGGCAAAGTTACCGGAACTATGCTCAGAAAGGAGATAAGCTCTCCACGCATTATAAAAGCGGATTCTCAAAGACTTATACCCGTATATCCCCTTACGACCGGTCTAACCTCTGCGGCGGTTTTGCAAAATATGAGGGAGGCTGTCGCAATACTTGAAGAAGAGCCATTTGACAGCATGCCTACCTATCTTCTGCTTGAAAATGATCTTATAAGCCTTCCTCATGCGCTTAAATCAATACACTTTCCTGAAAGTCAGGAAGAGGCTGACACTGCCGCAAGACGGCTTGCGTTTGATGAAATGCTGATACTCCAGCTTGGCATGCTGATGCTTAAAGAGCGGAGCAAAAAAAGTACGCCATGCGTTATGGACAGCAGCACTGACATATCTGATTTTTTTGAAAGTCTGCCTTTTGAAATGACGGGTGCACAGAAAAGATGCGTTGACGAACTCTGTGCAGATCTGTGCTCAGGAAGTCCTATGAACAGGCTTTTGCAAGGAGATGTGGGAAGCGGTAAAACGGCGGTTGCTGCTGCCTGCTGCTGCTTTGCACATAAAAACGGATATCAGTCAGCACTCATGGCTCCGACTGAAATACTTGCCGTACAGCATTACAAAACTCTCAGTGGCTTTCTTGAGCCTCTTGGGATAAAGACGGTTTTGCTGACAGGCTCTCTTACTGCAAAGGAAAAGCGTGAGGTCAAGAAGATGCTTGCCGGAGGAGAGGCGACTGTTGCTGTCGGAACTCATGCGATAATACAAAAGGATGTCGGGTTTGCGTCCCTGGGACTTGTCATAACCGACGAGCAGCATCGTTTCGGAGTAGGGCAGAGAGCAGCTCTTGCACACAAAGGCTCAGATCCCCACAGACTTGTAATGTCCGCAACACCTATACCGAGGACGCTTGCGCTTATAATATACGGGGATCTTGATATATCTGTAATAGATGAAATGCCAAAGGGAAGAATACCTGTAAAGACGTATGCTGTAACAGGAAAGCTCAGAAACCGTATTTATAATTTCATAAAGAAACAGATCGACGAGGGCAGACAAGCTTATATTGTATGTCCGGTCATAGAGGACAGTGAAACGGACATGCTTGCCGCAAAGAGCTACGCTGAAAAGCTTAAAGGTGGCGAATTTGCGGATTATGAGGTCGGACTTCTCCATGGAAAAATGAAGGCTTCGGAAAAGGAACATGTAATGAACGACTTCAAGGAGAAAAAGACAGATCTGCTGATCTGCACAACTGTTGTTGAAGTTGGCGTTGATGTTCCGAATGCTTCAGTCATGATGATTGAAAACGCTGAGCGCTTCGGGCTTTCTCAGCTTCATCAGCTGAGAGGACGTGTCGGAAGAGGAAAATATGAAAGTCACTGCATACTTGTTACGGATAACACCGGAGAGGAATGCATACGCAGGATGAAGATTATGAGCAGCACCTCTGACGGATTTAGGATATCGGAAGAGGATCTTAAGCTCAGAGGACCGGGAGATTTCTTCGGAAACCGTCAGCATGGTCTGCCGCCTTTGAAGATGGCGGAGCTTGCCGGAAACATGGAGCTTGTAAACGATACAAGAAAAATAGCTCAGAAGCTGCTGGAGACTGACCCGCAGTTAGAACGTGCTGAGAACAGAGGTCTTAAAACGGATATGCTGAGATTGTTTGAAAATGATGTTACAGGATAGATGGCTATTGACCTTATGTAATAAACATGATAAAATTATATCAGAGTATGCATATCTGAGTACTATGCAGAAAGGAATTACAGATGATTGAATTTGGGAATGACTGGGATGAGCTTTTAAAGGATGAATTTAAAAAGGATTATTATTTAAAGCTCAGACAGTTTCTTATAAATGAATACAGAACGCAGAGAATCTTTCCGGGAATGTATGATATTTTCAATGCATTCAAATACACTTCCTATGAGAATGTGAAAGCAGTAATAATAGGTCAGGATCCTTATCATGGCTTCGGGCAGGCTCATGGTCTTTGCTTTTCCGTAAAGAAGGGCGTTGCCGTTCCGCCGTCACTTGTGAATATTTTCAAGGAAATAAAAAGCGATGTAGGAATTGATAATACTGGAAAGCATGGCGAACTGACAAAATGGGCGAAAAACGGAGTGCTTCTTCTCAATAATGTCCTGACAGTTCGTGAGGGATGTGCCAACAGCCACAAGGGCATGGGCTGGGAAGAGTTTACAGACAACGTAATAAGACTTCTTAATACAAGAAGCAAGCCTATGGTATTTCTGCTCTGGGGAGCTAATGCAAGAGCAAAGAAAAAGCTTGTTACAAACCCTGCACACCTTGTTCTTGAATGCGCTCATCCGAGTCCGCTTTCGGCGTATAACGGATTTTTTGGATGCAGACACTTTTCAAAGGCAAATGAGTTTTTAAAGCAGAACGGCATGGAAGAAATTGATTGGAGCATTGACTGATGAAGATAAGAGATATGTTTGAAAAGGGAACTGTTTTTTCATTTGAAATTTTCCCTCCAAAAAAGACAGCTCCCGTTGAGGTTATATATAATACCCTTGAAGAGCTTAAAGATTTAAAGCCTGATTTTATAAGCGTTACATACGGAGCAGGAGGAAGCTCTCAGGGCGCTTCAACCTGTGAAATAGCTCAGACTATTAGAGAAAAATACGGTATAGTTCCGGCGGCTCATCTGCCATGTATAAACTATACCAGGGAAGAGGTTACTGAGATATTAAAGGACTTTGAGAATCATGGCATTGAGAATATACTTGCGCTAAGAGGCGACATAAATCCGGATATTCCTCCAAAAAAGGAATTCAGATATGCAAGCGAGCTTGTTGAATTTATTAAAAGCAAGGGTGATTTTGACATTGCCGGTGCATGCTATCCGGAGGGGCATATCGAAACTCCTGATATTGTTCAGGATGTTTTAAACCTGAAGAAAAAGGTTGATGCGGGTGCATCTCACCTCATTTCTCAGCTCTTCTTTGATAACAGCTATTTTTATTCATTTGTTGAAAAGGCAAGAATCGCAGGAATAGATGTTCCGATTGAAGCCGGAATTATGCCGGTTACAAATAAAAAGTCAATAGAGCGCATGGTTTCAATGTGTGGGGCGAGTCTGCCTTCAAAATTCACAAAGATCATGCAGAAATACGAAAACAAGCCGGAAGCGCTGAGGGATGCAGGAATTGCATATGCAGTTGATCAGATAGTTGATCTTGTTTCAAACGGCGTTGAAGGAATTCATCTTTACACTATGAATAATTCATATGTTGCAAGGAAAATAACAGAAGCAGTCGGAAGCATGCTGAGATAAGGAAGTAAATGATATCATTAAGCAGTATAAACAGAGCCGAAGCGCTCAGATATATGGGACAAAAGGGAAAGGAAATACCGCCGGCTCTTTCGGAAGTTCTGGACAGCTGTGAAAAGAAGCTGCTTGGAAAGATCCGACCGAATTATGTTTTCAGAGTTTTTGACATTGAAAGAAAACAGGACGGAATACACATCTGTTCAGGGATGCTTGTACTTGAGGGAAAGGACATAGCTGATCATCTTGAGGGGTGCAGCAGGACGGTTCTTATGTGTGCAACTCTTGGTGCGGATACGGACAAGCTTATCAGAACCGAGGAGATTACGGACATATCTTCTGCATTTGTCATGGACGCTATGGCGAGCGCTGCTATTGAGGAGGTCTGCCGTATTGCGGACGAACAGATAAAGCAGCAGATTCCGGGATATTTTTTAACATGGAGATTTTCTCCGGGCTACGGCGATTTTCCTATCAGTATACAGAAGGAATTTCTCGAAACGCTTAATGCTTCAAGACTTGTCGGAGTGTGTACGGGAGAAAACAACATACTTGTTCCGAGAAAGTCAGTGACAGCAGTGGCAGGAATTTCAGAAAATCCGCTGCCGAAGAAAAGACGTGGATGTGCATGCTGCAATATGGCGGCAAGATGTGAATTCAGAAAAAGAGGTGATCATTGTGGATTTTAAGGAATTATTAAATGGCAATGCTGTTTTTCTTGACGGCGCTATGGGAACTATGCTCCAGAATTCAGGACTTGAAGCCGGTGCTCCGCCGGAGCTTCTCAATCTTAAAAATCCGGAGCTTATTGAAAATATCCACAGACAGTATATAGAAGCAGGATCTCAGATCGTATATGCCAATACCTTTGGTGCGAACAGATACAAGCTGAAAAACTACAGTGTCGAGGAAATAATCGGAGAGGGAATTAAAATTGCCAAAAGAGCATGTGGAGGAAAAGCTCTTGCGGCACTTGATATAGGTCCTGTGGGACAGCTGCTTGAACCGAGCGGTACGCTCACCTTTGAAGAGGCATATGATATTTTCAGGCAGCAGGTCATTGCCGGAAAGGACGCCGACGTTATTGTCTTTGAAACAATGACAGATCTTTACGAGCTGAAAGCCGCAGTTCTTGCCGCAAAGGAAAACAGCAACAAGCCGATAATATGCACCATGACATTTGAGGAAAATTACAGAACCTTTACCGGTTGCTGTGTTTCGTCAATGGCTCTTCTGCTTAATGGTCTGGGTGTTGACGCCATGGGTATAAACTGCTCTCTTGGTCCGGCACAGCTTGCACCGGTATGCGAAGAACTTCTCAAATGGACGGATGTACCTGTTGTATTGAAGCCTAATGCCGGACTTCCTGACCCTGTTACCGGAGAATATGACGTTACTCCGGAAATGTTTGCACAGCAGATGAGGGCGGCTGCGGCTCATGGAGTGAAGATCTTTGGAGGCTGCTGCGGAACAACTCCTGAATATATCAAGGCGCTGAAAAAAGAAATAGACGGAAATGTATGCGAAAAAAAGCCTGCTGAAAAGCATGCGGCTGTGTGTACTCCGTCAAAGACAGTTGTAATAAACCAGCCGAGGATAATCGGTGAAAGAATCAATCCGACCGGCAAGAAGCTTTTCAAGGAAGCGCTCAGAAATAAGGATATCGGATATATACTGAACCAGGCAATTGAGCAGATTCATGCAGGAGCTGACATTCTTGACGTAAATGTCGGCCTTCCTGAGATTGACGAAAAGGAAATGATGATACATGCCATAAAGCAGATACAGAGCATTACAGATGTTCCGCTTCAGATCGATTCGACCATTCCGGAGGTTCTGGAGGCGGCGCTTAGAGTGTATAACGGAAAGCCAGTTGTTAACTCTGTAAACGGTGAGGAGGGGTCTCTTAAAGCTGTTCTGCCTCTGGTAAAAAAATATGGTGCGGCAGTGGTAGGACTTACTCTGGACCAGAACGGCATACCTAAAAAGGCAGAACAGAGATTTGAGATTGCTCAGAGAATACTTAAAAGAGCAATGGAATACGGAATTCCTCGTGAGGATGTTTATATAGATTGCCTTACCCTTACAGCGTCCGCTGAACAGGAAGCAGTTATGGAAACACTCAAAGCGCTCGGACGTGTTAAAAAAGAGCTTGGGCTTAAAACAGTACTTGGCGTTTCAAATATTTCTTTCGGACTTCCGAACCGTCCGACTGTGAATCAGAATTTTCTTACAATGGCGCTGACGTATGGCCTTGACCTGCCTATTATAAATCCTAATGTTGACGCTATGACCGGCGCAGTAAGAGCATACAAGCTGCTGACGAATATAGACAAAAATTCTGCGGAGTATATTGCTGCGTACAATGACGCTTCTCCAGCAAAGCCGGCTGCAAAAAAGGAAGAGAACATAAGTCTGGGATATGCTGTTGAAAACGGTCTGAAGGAGGAAAGCGCCAGAGCTACGGAACTGCTTATTAGAGATCATGATCCTATGGAAATAATCAACGATATACTGATTCCGGCTTTAGACAGGGCAGGTGCACAGTTTGAAAAGGGAACAATATTCCTGCCTCAGCTAATACTGACAGCTGGTGCGGCACAGTCAGCGTTCGGCGTTATAAAGGAAAAAATGATCAGCGAAAATTCTGCTCCGGTCAGCAAGGGAAAGATCGTTCTTGCAACAGTCAAAGGCGATATTCATGATATCGGAAAGAATATTGTAAAGGTGCTGCTTGAAAATTACGGCTATACTGTTATAGACCTTGGAAAGGATGTTCCATGCGAAGCAGTTGTAAAGGCAGCTCTGGAAAACGAGGTAAAGCTTGTCGGACTTTCAGCGCTTATGACCACAACGCTTAAATCAATGGAAGAAACAATAGCTCTGCTGCGTGAAAACGGTGCAAAATGTCAGGTTGTCGTGGGCGGAGCAGTGCTGACGCCGGAATACGCTCAGAAAATAGGTGCGGATTTCTACGCAAAGGATGCCAAGGAAACCTGCGATATAGCCAAAAGCATTTACGGATAAGAAAAAATATTTTATTAATATGCCTGCGACAAACGTTATATGATAAATCTTTATTAAATATTTATATACATGATAGTGAAAAGTTCAGCAATATGTTAAAAATGAGCGTTGACTATTGAAAAAATGGCAGTTTTATAGTATAATGAATTTTATAGAGTATTTTTTATCAGGCAATACCGTAATTAATGCGGTAAACAATCAGGAATCCGCACACATTTCCTATGCGGACGGATTCTATGTCTGGCACAGAAAGAATGTGCCAGACATCGGAAATTATTTATCCATTGAAAAATGGAGTTAGGAGAAAGTAATGACAGTTAAACCGGAAATTTCCAAAATAAAAGAAGCATTTCTTGAAAAGCTTCAGACCCAGTATAACGTTACACCGAATGCTGCGTCAGACAAGCAGATTTATCAGGTGCTTTCCGCTATTATAGTTGAGTTTTTAAAGCAGAAGCGCCAGAAATATATAAACAGAGTTCATTCTGATGGCAAAAAGCAGGTTTATTATCTTTCAATGGAATTCCTTATGGGACGTTCCCTTAAAACAAGCCTTTATAATCTGGAAATCGTTGACGATATTCAGAAAATGCTCAGCGAATATGGCGTAAAGCTTGACAATATATACGAATATGAGCCTGACGCAGGTCTTGGAAACGGCGGTCTTGGCAGACTTGCAGCATGCTACCTTGATGCTCTTGCAACACAGGCTTACCCTGCAATGGGTTACTCGATCTGCTATGAGTATGGTATATTCAAGCAGAAGCTTGAGGATGGCTGGCAGACAGAGCTTCCGGATAACTGGCTTCCGGGCGGTTCAGTATGGCTTGATCCTCGCCCTGAGCTTGCTATTGATATTCACTTTGAGGGCGAGCTTCATGAATACTGGGATAATCAGTATCACCAGATCTCTCATGTAAACTATACAACAGTTCAGGCTATCCCTTATGATATGTACGTTTCAGGTCATGACAGCGAGGGCGTTTCTGTACTGAGACTCTGGAGTGCGAAAGCGCCAAGTTTTGATATGTCAATGTTCAATCATGGCGACTATGAAAAAGCTCTTGGTCAGAATGCTGCTGCAAATGCTATCTCAAAGGTTCTTTATCCTAATGATAATCACCTTGAAGGAAAGGCTTTAAGACTTCGTCAGCAGTACTTCCTCTGCGCTGCTTCTGTGGGCGACATAGTAAACAATCATATGTCTGTTTATGGCACACTTGATAACTTCCATGAAAAGGTCGCTATTCACATCAACGATACACACCCGACTCTTGCAATTCCTGAGCTGATGAGAATTCTTCTCGATGACTGCGGATACACATGGGAAAAGGCATGGCATATCGTTACTAATACATTTGCATATACAAACCACACTGTTATGGCAGAAGCCCTTGAAAAGTGGGATGTAAATCTTGTAAAGAGAATTATTCCTAGAATCTTCACAATTATTGTTGAGATCAATAATCGTTACTGCGCAGAGCTTATGGAAAGAAACAACGGCAACAGCGCAAAAACAACAAGAATGTCAATTATCAAGGATAATCAGATTCACATGGCAACTCTCTGCGTTGTTGCTTCACACAGCATAAACGGCGTTTCAAAGCTTCATTCAGAAATTATCAAGCAGTCTGTATTCCATGATGAATTTATGGACACTCCAAGAAAGTTCAAAAACGTTACAAATGGCATTGCATACAGAAGATGGCTGTATCAGTCCAATCCGGGACTTACAAACCTTCTTAAGGAAAAAATCGGCGATAAGTTCCTGCATGACGGTAGCGAGCTGAAAAAGCTCTGTGTATTTGAAAATGACAAGGCTGTTCTTGAAGATCTCATGAAGATCAAGAGAGAAAACAAGGAGCGTTTTGCAAAGTATGTAAAGCACAACAGCAATGTTGTTATTGATACAGACAGCATTTTTGATGTTCAGGTAAAACGTCTGCACGAGTACAAGCGTCAGCACCTGAATGTAATGAACATTCTTGCAGACTATGATTATCTCCTTAACAATCCGGACGCAGATTTTGTTCCTAAGACATATATCTTTGCTGCAAAGGCTGCTCCTGGATATTACCTTGCAAAGCAGATCATCAAGCTTATCTGGGCTATTTCCGAGGAAATCAGAAAGAATCCTAAGATTAGCAAGAAGCTTTCAGTATATTTCCTTGAAGATTACAGAGTAACACTTTCAGAGCTTCTCATGCCGGCAAGTGATATTTCTGAACAGATTTCCCTTGCAGGAACAGAGGCTTCCGGTACAGGAAACATGAAGCTCATGCTCAACGGTGCTATCACAATGGGTACTCTTGACGGTGCAAATATCGAGATCAAGGATGCAGTCGGCGACGACAACATCATTATCTTTGGTATGAAAACAGAGGAAGTTAACGCTCTGAAGATCGGCGGCTATAACCCATGCTCATATTATGAGTCCAATCCGGTTATCAAGAATGCTATTGACAGAATGTACAGAGGAATCAACGGCTGCACATTCAATGAAGTCGCAAATTCACTCAAGGATTCTGATCCTTACATGGTTCTTGCTGACTTTGATGCATACAGAAAGGCTCAGGCATTCTCATCAGAGTGTTATAAGGATACAAATAAGTGGGCTAAGATGTCACTTAATAATATAGCAGGTGCAGGTATATTTTCTGCTGACAGAGCAGTTACAGAATATGCTAAGGATATCTGGGGACTTTAATAATTAGAAACTGTCTTCACAAGCGTATGCGCACGTCTTTCCAGCAAATTTTTACGCATACTGCGTTAAAAATGCTTGCCATACACAAG
>CAKSJL010000056.1 GCA_934463345.1 uncultured Oscillospiraceae bacterium
GACAATAACCTCCTCGGATGAACATGAACGCTCTGTTTCAAAAATAAACTTGCAGAGTTCCTTTTCTTCGTCAGTCAAGGAATCATAGTCAGTAATGCAAAGGTCATATTTGATGAATTTGTCCCACAGAGAATAATCAACATTATTTGGATTATAATTCTCAGAAAGGGAATCAGGAGGATAGTATGCTTGTTCAATTCCCATAAAATCTTCATTGGAATTCAATGCATAACTGCCAGTTTCAGATGCAGATATACCGGATGTAACACCGCACATACCAAACAAAGCTATAACAGGAACAAGCACAAAAGTTAAAATTTTTCTCTTGCTATTCATACAATACCTCCATAATAAATTAAAAATCACCATTAATTTAATTTTATTGTACCAAATGAAAACTGAATTGTCAATACATTTTTATTATATATTCACAGCAACAGCATTTACTTTTTGAATAATGCTGAAATCAAGCTATGAAATCAAATGTGATTTCTCCAACTCGACATGGCTAAAATATACAAATAAATGCTGTTACCCTGTTATATAATCTGATTTATCTTGCTTTAAATAAACGTATATGTTATAATAAAAACAGTATTAAAATTGAAAGGAGTTATTTATGAAAATCAGAAAACTTGCGGCATGTCTGTTTGCAGTAACTTCACTCGCAAGCCTGACAGTAAATTCTGCACTCACCTCTTATGCCCTGCCATCCGGACAGAATACCATGCGTGACATGACAACCATGGAAATAGTTGAAGATATGGGCATAGGCATTAATCTTGGCAACACCTTTGAATCATGCGGCGACTGGATTGGACAGTATGGTGACGGATCTGTTACATCATACGAAACTGCATGGGGAAGCCCGTCCGTTACTGAGGATCTGATAAAGGGCTATGCCAATGCAGGCTTTGACACACTCAGAATCCCTGTGGCATGGTCAAATATGATGACTGACACCGATCAGTACACAATAAACGCCGACTATCTCAAAAGGGTTACACAGGTTGTCGACTGGGCGCTTGACGCTGACCTCTACGTTATAATGAACCTTCACTGGGACGGCGGTTGGCTTGATAAAGTTCCGACAGACTTTGACGGCTGCCTGAAAAAGTATTCACTTATCTGGACTCAGCTTGCCGATTCATTCAAGGATTACGGCGATCACCTGATATTTGAATCCCAGAATGAAGAGCTTGGCTGGAACGATATCTGGAATCCATGGGGCGGAACTGACGGCAAAGAAGAAAGTTACTCATACGTCAATACTATAAACCAGAAATTTGTGGATATTATCCGTCAGTCCGGCGGCAACAATGAAAAGCGACACCTGCTTATTTCCGGATATCAGACCGACGTCAGCCGTACCTGTGATCCGCTTTTCAAAATGCCTGATGATCCGGCAGGACGTTGTGCTGTTTCCGTACACTATTATACTCCGGCTGGATTTGCAATTCTGACTCAGGACGAATCATGGGGAAAGGCTTCCTCAACATGGGGTACAGACGCTGAATATGCAGAGCTTAATTCCAACATGGACATGCTTAAAACAACATTTGTGGACAACGGAATCCCTGTAATAATCGGCGAATACGGCTGTCCGAAGGAAAACAAGGAAGAAGAATCAGTAAGACGCTTCTTGTCGTCAGTCTGTGAAGCTGCCCTTTCAAGAGACGGCATATGCCCTGTATTGTGGGATATTACTGACCTGCACTATAACAGAACCTCATTTGAAATGACTGACAAGGAGCTTCAGAACCAACTGCTTGAAGTCAAAGAAAAATACACTTCAAATGAGGAAATTAAAGGCGATGTCAATTCCGACGGCGCATTTAATGTTTCCGATGCCGTAATGCTCCAGAAATACCTTGTAAACAGTGAAACCCTGACTAACAATCTTGCTGCCGACCTGAATAACGACAATATAATCGATGTATTCGACCTGACTCTTATGAAGCGTATGCTGATAAACGGTTAAGGAGAAAATATGAAAAAAATTACATTTGCATTCATGGCAGCACTTGTTCTTATGACCGGCTGCTCAGGAAAATCTGATTCATCTGATTCCGGCGAGATCAGCGAAACAGAAATTTCAGACGCATCTGAAAGCTCGGCAGCCCCGATTGAACTGCCGGTTATAGCTGTAAACTAAAGGCAACGCTACACAAGCTTTGTACGGTTTTGCCTAAACAAAAAGCATCTCCTATATTTTAGGAAGATGCTTGGAACCTGTCCACATAGAAATTGCGTACGATTTTTTGAGCATAATTTTGACGAGTGCAAGGCGAAAAATTGAAAGCATACTGACGTATGGTGAGATTCTTCAATGCATCAATCAGTAAAATCTGCTTAAAACATGTGCGTAATTTCCTATGCGGACAGGTTCTTATTATTTTACCCAAGATTATTATAATAAAATACTGCCAGCTGGGTTCTGTCACGAAGCTCCAGTTTTTCAAGTATATTGCTGAGATAGTTGCGAACTGTCCCCTCGCTCAGATACAGCTCTGACGCGATTTCCTTATTGCTCATGCCCTCCGCCACAAGTCCGATAATATCGCTTTCCTTGCTGCTTATGCCGCAGCTGCTGTAATCAAACTCAGACTTGCTTTTTTTCTGCATAAGCTCAGGAAGCCGACCTACTATGCTGTCTCCGAAAACGCTCTGACCGCTCATAACCGTTTCAAGAGCGGGAGTGATCCCCTTGAAATCCTGCTTGAGAATATATCCTTTTGCACCGATTTTCAGCGCCTTTACTATGTATTCGTCATCTGAAAATGTCGTAAGGTAAAGTATTCTTGCATTCCTGTCCCTGCCAAGTATTATTTCCCCTGCTTCAAGTCCCGTCATACCGTCCATTCGTATATCCATCAGCAGCACGTCCGGTTTGTACTTTTCGTAAAGCTCAATAGCCTCGCTTCCACTGCTTCCGAGAGCCTCGACAGTTATGCCTCCGCCTGCTTCTATAATAGTTTTAAGCGACATTGCAACAATATTGTCATCATCAACTACAATTATTCTCATAATTTCACTTCTCCTGTTCCTCATAGCGCCTTAATGTAACAAATATTCGGAATCCCTTTTCAGAAGCGCTTATGTCAATAATTCCGCCTAGCACCCTGACACGTTCACGCATATTGGAAAGCCCCATCCCGTCCTCGTTTTCAATCGTGCCGCATGAACCGTTGTCCTCTATCATAAGCTGATAAAACGCAGGATGTTCACGCATTATAACGCTGACCCTGTCCGCAGAGCTGTGCTTTATTATATTGGAAACTCCCTCCTTGACAATGCTGATTACACAAATCTTTATATTATTCGGAACGTTTCCGGAAACATCATATTCCAGCCTTACGGTTATATCGTTTTCAGAAAGCGGTTCGACAGCATCTGACAATGTCTGTTTCAGGTCAATGGAATCGTCACGCAGGTCATGAACACTGCTTCTTATTTCCGTCATGGCATTGTTGAGTGTATCACTCAGACTTGCAAGACTTTCCTGCCGCATGAATTCATCATTCATAAGCTGAACTGCCCCAAGCTGCAAAATTGAACGTGAAAGCAGATGCCCGACGTTGTCATGAATCTCTCTTGCAATGCGGTTTCGCTCTTTAAGCGTTGCAAGGTGTATCTCATAATCCTGATTTTCGCGAAGCCGCTTATTGCTTCCGGCAAGTATCATGTTAAGCTCAGCAGAACTGTCACGGGTTTCAATTAGCTTCCGCCCGATTCTTTCAAGGTCAGCGGTTCGTTTCTGCAAAACTGCTGCTACAGCTGTGCATCCTGCAAGAAGAGCCGTCTGCCACGCTTCAAATTCTCCCGATTTCAAAGCAAATACAAGTCCGGAAACTGCACACAGTGCATAGTATTCAAAGCATAATATATCATAAAATACGACCGGAAAGAATGCAAAAAATCTGTAATCACGAAAACAAAGCATCAGATAGATTATCTCCGAAATCAGTGAAACGGTGCTTTTTCCTGCATACTGGCTGAGCGAAGAAACAGATATAGCCGCCAGCAATGAAATTACAGGAATGTAACTTATGGATTCATTATTAAAAATCACACAACAGCAAATAAGAAGCGGCAGCTTATCAATAATTTTTCTCATAATGTGCCCTCCTGTTTATATTTTATCATATTGTTGACTTTTTGTCCATTGATTACAGTAAAGATGAAAATTTCAGTTCAGCAGACTGGTAATCAAAAGGAGACGCTCTGCAAGAAAAAGCGTCCCCTATTGTCGTTATATATTAGAGCGTGTTCACATAAAAATGAAATGCACGTCTTTTCGGCATAATTTCACGCCAACAGCGTTAAAAATTCTTACCATACGCAAGTATGCTTGCGAATTTTTGCCTTGTTTGCGTAGAAATTCTGCACGAAAATCCGCACAAACATTTTATGTGAACACGCTCTAGAACCCATCTACACACTCCTTGAGCTTCTCTTCGCCCTTGAAACAAGAAGCGTTACGCAGAATATCGCAGCTGAAAATGCAAGCTCTATGCCAATACAGGTCATGAATTTTGTCATTCCGAATATCTCGCCATCTGAACCCGAAAGCATGTTATTTGCCTTAACATACCAGTAAGCCGGCAGGAATTTTCCTATGTTCAGAACAGTTCCGCTTAACAGACTCTGCGGAACAAAAACACCACAGAGAAAACTCATTCCGAGACTAAGTACATTTGCGATCATGTCAACTGTCTTGCTGCCCGGTGAAAATGATGAAATAAGGAGCGTCAGCATTGTTGCAAATATCAGATATACAAATCCGTTGAGCATTGCAAGAAGTCCCTTTGAATTATATGATTGAGAATGAAAAAGAAACAGCGCTACAAGTGAAAGAAGAAGATAAACCCCGACTGCAAACACTATCGTTCCCAGCACTATCTGCACCATCTGGCTTGTGCTGGACACACACGAACAGTTTGTACGGTTTCGCATATCCTTTTTCATCATGACAAGAAGCGCAGGACAAAGTCCTGTTATCATTACAGCTAAAAGAATATACGCAAGATACTGATAATAGTAGGTAATATTTTCACCAAACTCAACATTAGCATTTTCAGAAAAATTCAAGGTTTCCACTCTTACTTCGCTCTGGGCAAGCTGTGCAGACCTTTCCGCCGCTTCGTCAACCGTCAGTCCCTCAGCCGTATACGCAGTAATCATTGATATGTACTGATTAAGCTGTTCGTCAAAAAATTCCGCGGTATAGCTTCCCGGAATGCGGTAATTGCTGAAAAGTCCGTAGGTTTCACCGTCCGAAAGCTTCTGTGCATATCCCTTGTTGACAGTAAGAATAATATCCGCATTACGATAAAATATTGCGTCCGTAATTGAATCCATATCGTTTTTTACACTAACGATTTTATTGCCTTTACTGATGTAATCCACCAACGCACGACTCGCCTGTGTATCATCAAGATCAGTAATGCTTATTTTCAGCTTTGTCTGTGTAAAATTGCCGTCATTTGAAACTGAATTAGTCATAACAATACCAATTATTATAAACACGACAATGTAAATCATTGAAACATTCAGGCGCTTTTTTATAACCTTCATGAACGTTTTAAATACTTGCATACTTTTTCCTCCTTGTAAGCAGAAAACCGCCTGTAACAAACAAAACCGTCATAATAAGAAGTGTTATCATCTTTTCCATATAACGTGAATAATCATCATAAACTGCAAGGCAATAGAACAGGTCAGATATAACCGCAGCCGGATTTATTCTGTTTATAACAGGACAATGACTTTCAACAACCATTTTCATATTGCCTACCATAAGTCCGCTGAAGAAGCAACACAGCATTGAAAACGTCATTGCTATTCCTATCTTTGCACCCTCCGAAGCTCTTCCGGCAGAGCCTATAAAGAAGCCTATTGAAACTCCGAGAAGCGAACCGCCTGCGCCAGACAGATATATCATCGGTATCTTATTTCCCATGTTAATTTTCAGAATAAATATGATGTATGTAATGCTGATAAAAATGCATATTGTCTGAACAAGGAAGGAAGCCAGAAGATTTGCCGTAATTCTTTTCAGCTTGTGAGTCGGAGCAACATTTTTTCTTGCACCGATCGCTGAAAGATTTGCTTCATTTGAAATAGCTGCAAACATGCCGGACATAGTTCCAAACAAGGCTACCATAGCGATCAGGTTCTGGAAATACTGCACATACACATCCATGTTTTCGCCGGGAAGCTCACTGGTTTCAATGCAGCTTACCTCTGCCGAAAGGGCATCTATAACATCAGGAAGCTTTTCCGGATTGTTTGCCGCCGTATCGCTGATAATTGTCCTTACGGAATTATATCTTTCAAGGAATGATTTGATAATCGACTTTTTAAGACCGCTTCCGGCAACTTTCAGTGATAATTCATTGTCAGCACAAATAATTCCCATTACGTCCTCATTTTTAAGCAGTTCTTCGGCTTTTTCCATATCTGTGTACTCAACCTTGAAAAGCGGAGAATTGCCGTTTGAAACAGAATCAATAGTTTTACGGAATTCTGCATCCTCATGATTCATCACAACAGCAACAGGTATTTCCGAAAAAATTTCATCCTTTTCATAAAGATTTGAGAATGCCAGATAAAAAAACGTACCAAGTATTATAGGAAAACACATTGTCCAGAAAACCAGCTGTTTCTGTCTTATATTGTTTTTAAATGCATATTTAAATATATGGCTGAACATTACTGTCCCTCCTTATCACGAAGTTCCTTGCCCGTAATTTCAAGGAATACGTCGTTTAGAGTCGGAAGCTCCGAATAAACCCTGCCGAACACAGCATCATTGTCCGAAAGGATTCCAAGAACCCTTACAAGATTATGCTTTCCCCCACTGCATTTTATAACAAGTTTTCCGTCATTAAAGTTTGTTTCATAAACATGTTCCAGATTGCGTATCTTATTTATTATATCTTCACTGACTGACAGAATTTCAATCGTGATAGTTTCTGTATTGCGAATCATTTTTTTCAGCTCGTCATTTGTTCCGATTGCAACATTCTTACCCTTGTCAATAATGGCGATGCGTGTACAGATCTGTTCAACCTCCTCCATATAATGAGAGGTGTAGATTATTGTTGCACCTTTCCGGTTAAGCTCCTGTATTCCCTCCAGAATTTTGTTTCTGCTCTGCGGATCAACTGCAACTGTAGGTTCATCAAGAATTATAAGCTTTGGCTTGTGGGCAATTCCGCAGGCAATATTAAGACGACGCAGAAGTCCTCCGGAAAGCTTTTTCGGATAGAACTTCACAAAGTCCTCCAATCCTACAAATGCAATCGCTTCATTAACGCATTTTTTTCTTTCTGCTTTGTCCTTTATGTAAAGTCCGCAGAAATAATCTATATTCTCACGAACAGTAAGCTCATCTAAAACCGCCACATTCTGCATAATAACACCGATATTACGCTTTACTTCATAATTGTCCGGAGTCATTTTCTCTCCGAAAACTTCAATAGTTCCCTTGTCGAATGTAAGAAGCGACAGCAGGCAGTTTATCGCTGTAGTCTTTCCAGAACCGTTAGGACCAAGCAAACCGAAAACTTCTCCCTCTTTAATATCTATGCTGAAATGGTCAAGTGCAATAAGCTCCTTATAACGCTTGACGAGATTTTCAATTTTTACAACTGTTTTAGCCATATCCTTTCTCCTCCGTATCTATAAGCGTGTATGTACGGATTTTATGTGAACACGCTTGATTTCTTAGTATGCTATAATTATACCGCATATATCAGCGAAATGTAAGTGAAGAAAGTCAGAATCAGATGTGGCATTTGTCACATTTTCAGAAAAAGGCCACACCCTGAACAGGATGTGACCTGAGTTATTTGCTAATAAGAACACAGAATATAGAAGATGTGCAAAGCAGACTTTGTACGGTGTCGCTTTAAAGCTTTTTAAGCTTCGCATAATTCGCCATAATTTTTTTAGTTCCTGCCTTTTCAAAAGCAATTTCCAGCATAGCATCATTTGACATCTTTCTGATTGAAAGAACTGTTCCCTCGCCGAATATCTTATGAACAACCCTGTCTCCTACAGAATATTCGGTATTATCGGTTTCCTGAGCATTCTTTGAACGCCTGTTGCTCTCCAGCTGCTGCTGAAGCGAAAACGAACTGTTTGCCTTCGCAACAGGAGGTGTGTCTGTTCTTGCAATAATAGTATTATCGTGCTTGTCAATAAGCTCCTTTGAAATTTCCTTTATAAATCTTGACGTAATATTTCTCTGCGTTGTACCGAAAACCATTCTCTGCGCCGCACTGCAAAGGTAAAGATTCTTCTTCGCTCTCGTTATTGCAACATAGGCAAGACGGCGCTCTTCCTCGATCTCCTCCTCGGTATTAAAGCAGCGTCCGCTCGGGAAAATCCCCTCCTCCATTCCTGCAACAAAGACATTGTTAAATTCAAGTCCTTTTGCCGAATGAACAGTCATTAGCACAACCGCGTCAGTGTCAGCGTCCATTTTGTCAAGGTCGGTGTAAAGCGAAATTTCTTCGAGGAACTCATTCAGTGACGGCTCTTCACTTTCATCAGCATACGCCTTTATTGTTGATTTAAGCTCGCCGATATTCTCGATTCTTGTAATACCCTCGTCACCAAGTCGCTGCATATAGTCAAGGTATCCGGTTTTATCAAGCATGATGTCGAAAAATTCGTCAAGAGGCTTTTCCTCTGCCGCCTGTTTCAGCTCCTCAAACATGCAGGCTGTTGATTTTAAAACAGATGCCTTTTTGGAAAGCACCGGATATTCGTCAGCATTTTTCATTACCTCAACCGGAGATATCCCAAGATTAGATGTAATGTCCATAATGAGACTTACTGTACTGTCGCCTATTCCACGCTTAGGCTCATTAATGATACGACTGAATCTCAGAATATCATTTTCATTGTTTATAACAGCAAGATATGACGTAAGATCCTTGATTTCCTTCCTGTCATAGAATCTCATTCCGCCGAACACACGATATGAAATACCGCTTTTTACAAGTGCCTGTTCTATTATGTTCGACTGCGCATTCATTCTGTACAATATAGCATTATCGCTGAACTTTCCGCCGTCCTTTACTCTTTCAAGTATCTTTGAAGCGATGAATGCCGCTTCATCACGCTCGTTCTGTGCCTTGTACCAGTATACCTTTTCTCCGCTTCCGCTGTCTGTCCATAAATTCTTTGATTTTCTTTCGGAGTTATTCTTGATCACTGAATTTGCAGCGTCAAGAATATTCTGCGTTGAACGGTAATTCTGTTCAAGCCTTATAACCTTGCTTCCGCTGAACTGATGCTCAAAGCTCAGAATATTTTCAATCGTAGCTCCTCTGAATTTATATATACTCTGATCGTCATCGCCGACAACGCAGATATTGTTATGCTTTGCCGAAAGCAGACTTACAAGCCTGAACTGCGCATGGTTAGTGTCTTGATATTCGTCAACCATAATATATCTGTAACGGTTCTGATAATATTCAAGCGCATCAGGAAAATCCTCAAGCAGCTTTACAGTAAGAGTTATAATGTCATCAAAGTCAACCGCATTTGAAGCAAACAGTCTTTTCTGATATTCTCTGTATATCTTTGAAACGACCTTTTTATAGTAGTTGTTTTCTGCCTGCTGTTCATATTCCTCCGGATCTGTCAGCTTGTCCTTTGCAAAGCTTATTTCCGAAAGTACACCTCTGGGAGGAAACTTTTTTTCAGATATTCCAAGGTCGGCCATACACGACTTAATAACACGCTGGCTGTCATCAGAATCATATATTGTAAAGCTGCTCTGATATCCAAGCCTGTCAATATCACGCCTTAAAATACGGACGCATGCCGAATGAAATGTTGCAGCCTGTATATCAAGCGCCGTTTCGCCAAGCATTGCGGAAAGTCTGTCCTTTAACTCGCCTGCCGCCTTGTTTGTAAATGTAATTGCAAGTATATTCCATGGCTTCACAGGTGAAACTGCAATGCAGTCACGCAGTTGGTCAGTGGAAACATCTGCGCCGCCTATGTACTGTTCAAGCATACGGCAGTCATCATCACCGCCCTGATAAGCCGTATCATAGTACGCATCACCGAACGTTATCATATTTGCAATACGGTTTACAATAACTGTTGTCTTTCCGCTTCCTGCACCAGCAAGAACAAGTACAGGACCATTAACAGAAAAAACCGCTTCCTTCTGACGGTCATTCATTCTTCCAAAGTATTTTTCAAGAGCTTTTCTCTTTAATTCTGTAAAATTCATTATAGGTTCTCCAATCCCGTTAATAGCCATACAAACGATACTTTACATTATAGCATATTTTAAGGATTATGAAAAGCTTTAGAAACAAAAAAATAATCCCCGGTCATAGACCAGGGATTATGTAAAAGCAGTAAAAAATTACTTGCTCATAAGGCTCTTTGCAATTTCAATTGCATCGTAGATGTTTACCTTGCCATCGCCTGTGATATCACCAGCAGCAAGCTGTTCATCTGTAAGGTCAACCATCTTCATGAGGTACTTTGAAATTTCAATTGCATCATAAAGATTTACCTTGCCGTCGAGTGTTACGTCACCAGGGAGGTAAGCACTTGCAACGTTGTACTTGAGGTTGATCTTGCCGGCAGCATACTTCTGAGCATCTGTTGCGTCCGGACCTTCAAGAGTTACAAGACCATAGTTGATTGTTGAAAGAACGAGGTCAAGTCTGTCGAGGTTAGCCTGTGAGAAACCGCAGTTTCCAGCCTGGATTTCCTTAACAACCTTGAGAGCTGTTTCTTCAGTTGTAGCGCCTACAGAAACATTACCGATGTGCTTGTATGCTTTTGCAACAGCGTCAGCGATCTGATCGTCTGTATATTTCATGCCAGCAACATCGTTTACCCAGTACTTAACAACGCCGTTAACTGATTCAGCGCCTGAAGCCTTAACGATTTCCTGGTTAACAACTGCAGCTGTCATGAAAGCCTCATCAGCAATGAAGTCAGCTGTAAGAGTTGCAGGAACAACGATTGTTACTTCCTGGCTTACAAGACCGAATGCGAAGTTGTCAACACCAACAACTGTCTTTCCATCGATTTCTGATGGGATAACGATCTTTTCTGCTGTCTTATCTGTATAGTCAGTGATTACAACACCGTCAGTAACTTCTCTTACTGAGAAAGGTGATGTTACGTCTGCTTCGTCAGCAAATACACCTGCAACAGGCATAGCAGCTGTAAGCATTGCTGCTGCGCTGATGCCAGCCATGAGCTTCTTGAATGAATTCTTCATGTTTATTCCTCCAAATTTTATAATTATAATATTATGATATCATTTTGCGCCTTATT
>CAKSJL010000057.1 GCA_934463345.1 uncultured Oscillospiraceae bacterium
TCAGACTTCATTCCCCTAAACGTGAATTCCCTCTTGGTCTTGTTGATTTCTTATAGTATCCTTGGTTGGACACTCCCAAAAAGCCTTGTCCATTGACAATTAAACAAAAAGATGATATAATAATAAATATAATTAGTAATTATGTCAGGAGTTAAAATTATGAGTGTTAAATTTCACCTTCCGGATTTTGCGGTTCATTACCGTTTCAATATGGTGTTTCTTTCTATGTATAAAAATTGTCCACAGTTTTTCTATGATGGTGTTGAAATTGCGTCTGTTTACGGAACATTTCCGCAGTCAATGTGGAACGGCGGAAGAACTATTAGCGGAATCTGCGATAAAAGCTATGTGAAATCGGTTGTAAGAGCATTTGATAAGATGGGAATTCCGCTGAGATTTACATTCTCAAATCCGCTTATAACAGAGGAACATCTTGATGATGAATTCTGTAACTTTGTTCTCAAAACCGCTCAGAATGGCAGAAACGGTGTAATTGTCGTTTCGCCGGTGCTTGAAGAGTACATAAGGAAAAACTACCCTGAATATAAGATAACAAGTTCTACCTGCAAGAGAATAAGAGGAATTGACGGACTTAACGCAGAGCTTGAAAAAGACTATGATATAGTTGTTCTTGACTACGATCTCAACAATAAGTTTGATCTCCTTGAACAGGTAAATCATAAGGAAAAATGTGAAATACTTGTAAATGCATGCTGCCGTCCTGAATGTCCTAATCGTGTTCAGCATTACCATGATATTGGTCTTTCACAGATCGCATATTGCAGGCATTTAAAAAAACATCCGAACAAGCCTTTCAGACCGGAGGACTATGGCATAAGCGTTGATGCAAACATTAACTGTCCTTATATGAATTACGATGCTGTTGACATCAGGAAGCATTCAACGCATATTTCACCAGAAGCTATTTATGAAAAATATGTACCGATGGGATTTAGTCAGTTCAAAATAGAAGGAAGAACGCTTAATATTTTCCAACTTATTGAAAATTACATTTATTACATGATAAAGCCGGAATTTAAGGATAAGGCACGTCTTGCGCTCGAAATGAATCTCATGAATAATGGAGTTTTAAAGATACACGAGTAAAATAATCATGTGTTGACAGAGTCAGTCTTTCTTAGATTGACTCTTTTTTTATGATTTCACTTCTGAAAACATAATTTGCCTTTATATATTAAAGTGTTCTTCTTAATAAACTGGAATCATAAACTAAAATGTGGACGCATAAATTTACTTTTTAGTAAGCAATAGCTAACCTGTGCGTATATATATTGTCGAAAAATGCACAAACAAAAAACAGTGAAATATGTTGAAAAAGGTTTGAATTGATAAAAAAATATCAGACATCGTATTTTTTTTAACGGGATTGTGGGGTTTAGCTAAAAGCGTGTGTCAAACCTTAGTGATTAATTCTAATAGATTTTAAGTTGTAAATATGTTATAATTAACTTTAGATATTTATGTAAATTTTTATATCGAACGCTAATTAGGGAGGTCAATAATGGGCAATAATTCAACTTCAGTTCCATTCAACGGAACTGCCGCTCAGAAAGAAGAACTTTTAAAGGTGATTGCTGAAAAAAAGAACGATAAGGGCGCTTTAATGCCTGTTCTTCAGAAGGCACAGGATATCTATGGATATCTTCCGATTGAGGTTCAGAAAATAATTTCAGATGAAATGGATATTCCGCTTGAAAAAATATACGGTGTTGTAACTTTTTACTCACAGTTTTCACTTAATCCAAAGGGTAAGTATCAGATCTCTGTCTGTCTTGGAACAGCCTGTTATGTAAAGGGTTCTGGCGATATTTACAGCAAGCTTCAGGAGAAGCTTGGAATTGAAGGCGGCGGATGTACTCCTGACGGAAAATTCTCGCTTGAAGCATGCCGCTGTATAGGTGCGTGCGGTCTTGCGCCTGTTCTGACTGTTAACGACGAGGTTTATGGTCGTCTTACAGTTGATGATGTTGATGATATTCTGAAAAAATACGCTGACTGATAATGTTTGACACAATCTCGAAACATATACTGGACATATGCTGTAATAGTGAACGTGCCGGAGCGTCGGTTATAACGATCAGAATAAAATATGAAGAACCGCTTTTAGAGATTACGATATCAGATAATGGCTGCGGAATATCAGCTGATGCAGAGCCGCTTGATCCGTTTTACACGACTAAGTATAGTGGTAAAACCGGTCTTGGACTGCCGCTTATGAAGGAGTCTGCTGAATCGACAGGGGGATCTTTGGAAATATACGGAGTCGGCACAGGCGGAACGATGATAAAGGCAGTATATAATACATTGTCCTTGAATTGTATGCCGCTTGGCGAAATTAAAGAAGATACTGCGGCTATGGCGCTGTTTAGAAATCGTGCAGATATTGTATTTGAATTTTGCAGGGGGGACACTGTGTTCGGATTTGATACAAGGAAGTTTTACGCAGCGGACAGCATATCCAGGTGGAAAAAAATAAGAGATTGCTTTGACAGACATGAAAATATGCTTGAAATCGTCAGTTGCGGAGAAGTGTTTTTTCGCAGCAGGGAGGAAAAATATGAAAATCGAAGAATTGAACGCTATCAGAGATAAGATGAAATCTCAGGTAACACTCAGAGCTGAAGATCCGGACTGCACAAAGGTTGTTGTTGCAATGGGAACATGTGGCATAAATGCAGGCGCCAGAGCTGTTCTGACTGCTTTTGCTGAGGGCGTTGCCGAAAAGGAAATAAAGGATGTTATGGTTTCACAGACCGGATGCATAGGTATGTGTCAGTATGAGCCAATCGTTGAAATATACGAAAAGGGCAAGGAAAAGGTTACTTATGTAAATATGAATGCTGATAAGGCAAAGGATGTAATTGAAAAGCACCTTATCGGCGGACAGATTGTTGCTGACTACACAATATGACTATGAGAACCTTTCTTCACAAGCGTATGCGCATGTCTTTCCAGCAAATTTTTACGCATACTGCGTTAAAAATGCTTGCCATACACAAGTATGCCTGCGCATTTTTGCCTTGTCTGCGTAAAAATTGTGCTTGGAAATCCGCACACATATCTTGTGAAGACGGGTTCTGAAATCACGACTTGCTGACTTGCAGAAAATTGCTGTCAGAACTATGACAAGCTGAAAGGAAAAATAATTATGTATCGTTCACACGTTTTAATTTGCGGTGGTACAGGCTGTACTTCATCCGGAAGCGCAGAAATTGAAAAGGCGCTTGTTTCAGAAATCGCAAAAAACGGACTGACAGACGAAGTACAGGTTGTTAAGACAGGCTGTTTCGGTCTTTGTGCGTTAGGTCCGATTATGATAGTTTATCCTGAGGGAACATTTTATTCGATGGTTAAGGCGGATGATATTCCGGAAATCGTTGAGGAACACCTTCTCAAGGGTAGAATTGTTACAAGGCTTCTTTATCAGGAAACTGTAACTGAAAACGGCATAAAGTCACTTCAGGATACAGCTTTCTACAAGAAGCAGCATCGTGTTGCGCTCAGAAACTGCGGTGTTATAAATCCTGAAAATATTGAAGAATACATTGGTGAAAACGGCTATCAGGCTCTTGCCAAGGTGTTAACTGAAATGACACCGGAGGATGTTATCCAGACTATTCTTGACAGCGGTCTCAGAGGAAGAGGCGGCGGCGGTTTCCCGACAGGTATGAAATGGCGTCTTGCAAGAAATATTGTCAAGGACGCAGACCAGAAATATGTATGCTGTAATGCAGACGAGGGCGACCCGGGCGCATTTATGGATCGTTCAGTGCTTGAAGGCGACCCGCACGTTGTACTTGAAGCTATGGCTATCGCAGGATATGCTATCGGTGCAACACAGGGCTATATCTACGTTCGTGCTGAATATCCGATCGCTGTTGAGCGTCTTGAAATTGCAATCAAGCAGGCTCGTGAGTACGGACTTCTCGGCAAAAATATTTTCGGAACTGACTTTAGTTTTGATATCGGTCTGAGACTTGGTGCCGGCGCATTTGTATGCGGCGAGGAAACAGCTCTTATGACCTCTATCGAAGGCAACAGAGGTGAACCGAGACCACGTCCTCCGTTCCCGGCAGAAAAGGGACTTTTCCAGAAGCCTACAATACTTAACAATGTTGAAACATATGCAAATATTCCGCAGATCATTTTAAAGGGTGCAGACTGGTTTGCGTCAATGGGTACTGAAAAATCAAAGGGTACTAAGGTATTCGCTCTTGGCGGAAAGATCCACAATACAGGTCTTGTCGAAGTACCTATGGGTACAACGCTCAGAACTGTTATTGAGGAAATAGGCGGCGGCATTCCTAATGGAAAGAAGTTTAAGGCTGCTCAGACTGGAGGTCCTTCAGGCGGCTGTATTCCGGCAGAGCATATGGATATTCCGATTGACTATGATAACCTTATCAGTATTGGTTCAATGATGGGTTCAGGCGGTCTTATCGTAATGGACGAAGATAACTGTATGGTTGATATCGCCAAGTTCTTCCTTGAATTTACTGTTGATGAATCATGCGGAAAGTGTACACCTTGCCGTATTGGCACAAAGCGTATGTACGAGATGCTTGACAAGATCACAAGAGGTCAGGCCACACTTGAGGATATTGACAAGCTTGAAGAGCTTTGCTACTACATAAAGCAGAATTCACTCTGCGGACTGGGGCAGACAGCTCCGAACCCTGTTCTTTCCACTCTGCGTTACTTCAGAGATGAATATATAGCTCACGTTGTTGACAAAAAATGTCCGGCTGGCGTTTGTAAGCACCTCCTCAGTTTTGAGATCGATGCTGAAAAGTGCAAGGGATGTACTATGTGTGCAAGAGTCTGTCCGGCCGGTGCTATCAGCGGAACGGTTAAGCAGCCTCATATTATTAACAAGGACAAGTGTCTGAAGTGCGGCGCTTGTATCGAAAAGTGTAAGTTCGGTGCAATCACCAAGAAATAATGGAGGAAGAGCTAATGGAAAATATTAATCTTAAAATAAATGGCGTTGAGGTTTCAGCGCCAAAGGGTTCAACGATTCTTGAGGCTGCCCATATGGCTAACATTGATATCCCGACACTTTGCTGGCTCAAGGATATCAATGAAATCGGCGCATGCCGTATCTGTATCGTTGAAGCAAACGAGGGAAGAGGCTTCAGAATTGTTGCTTCATGTGTTTACCCTGTAAGTGAGGGCATGGAGGTTATAACAAATTCTCCTAAGGTAATTGAATCGAGAAAGAAAACACTCCAGCTTATTCTTTCAAACCACGACAGAAAATGTCTGTCATGCGTAAGAAGCGGAAACTGTGAACTTCAAAAGCTTGCAAGAGATATGGGCGTTGATGACGAGAGCGTTTACGACGGTGAAAAGAATGTCTATGAAATTGATAATTCTGCTGCACATATGTTCCGTGACAACAATAAGTGTATCCTTTGCAGACGCTGTTCAGCAGTTTGCGAAAAGGTTCAGGGAATCGGCGTGATCGGCGCTAATGAGCGTGGTTTTAAGACAACAATAGCAAGTGCGTTTGACATGGGACTCGGTGAAACAAGCTGCGTATCCTGCGGTCAGTGTATAGCTGTATGCCCAGTAGGCGCAATTGCTGAAAAGGACAATACAAAGGAAGTATTTGCAGCACTTGCTGATCCTGAAAAGCATGTTGTAGTTCAGGCAGCTCCGGCTGTAAGAGCAGCGCTTGGTGAAGCATTCGGACTTCCGATCGGAACAGACGTTGAGGGAAAAATGGCTGCGGCACTGAGGAGACTTGGTTTTGACAAGGTTTTTGATACCAATTTCTCAGCTGACCTTACAATCATGGAAGAAGCTCACGAATTCCTCGACAGAGTAAAGAATGGCGGAAAACTCCCGCTTATTACTTCATGTTCACCAGGCTGGGTAAAATACTGTGAGCATTATTTCCCGGATATGACAGAAAATCTTTCAAGCTGCAAATCACCTCAACAGATGTTTGGTGCTATTGTAAAGTCTTACTATGCTGAAAAGGAGGGCATTGACCCTAAGAATATTGTTTCTGTAAGCGTAATGCCATGTACAGCTAAAAAGTTTGAAATAGGTCGTGACGATGAAAACGGCGCAGGTTATCCGGACGTTGATATTGCAATCACGACAAGAGAGCTTGCAAGAATGATTGAGCGTGCAGGAATTCAGTTCCTTGCGCTTCCAGATGAAAAATTTGATGATCCGCTGGGCGTTTCAACAGGTGCTGCGGTTATCTTTGGTGCGACAGGCGGCGTTATGGAGGCTGCACTTAGAACAGCGGTTGAAGAACTGACAGGCGAGGAGCTTCCATCAGTTGAATTTACGGCAGTTCGTGGTACTGACGGCATCAAGGAAGCTTCCTATGATGTTGCAGGAATGAATGTTAAGGTTGCAGTTGCCAGCGGTCTTGGAAATGCTAAGGAACTTCTTAATAAGGTTAAAAACGGCGAAGCAGATTACCAGTTTATCGAGATTATGGGGTGTCCTGGCGGCTGTGTAAACGGTGGCGGTCAGCCTCAACAGCCAGCGAGTGTCAGAAACTTTACTGATATCAAGGCGCTTCGTGCAAAGGTTCTTTATGACCTTGACGAAAGCAGAGCTATCAGAAAGTCACACGAAAATCCTGCTATAAAGGAACTTTATACAAATTATCTTGGAGAACCCGGAAGCCATAAGGCACACGAACTTCTCCACACAACATATGTAAAGAGAACCATAAACTAACTAATTCAATTCTCCTTTGAATTAAATATAAGAACCGGACTTTGCAGAAGGGCGTTAATCAGTCGTTTTGAACGATCTAAAAAATCTGCGTCTGGTTCGGATGTGCCGGTGTAACCGGCAGTAAAACTGATACCGGTGCTGAATGAACGGTATCAGTTTTTTTATTCGTCAGATATATGAACTGGAACTACGGATCAGGAATTTTCGCAAAATGTGCCAGTATATTTTCGCTGCCTTCGTTGTAATTATGAATTCTGCCTAAATTTTTTTCAAATCCTATGAATCTTTAAGACTAATTTAAGAAATATATTTTATAATGGAGTTACTGAAAATGATTGAAGCAGAATTCAGCAGTATTTTTAAGATTGTGCAACAGTTTTTATGTTTTACGAAATTGTCTTGTGATACTGCGGTGCAAAAAGGAGAGGTTGGAAATGTCAAGCAAAAAAAGATTTTTCAGAGCTTTATCAGCTGCAACTGCCTTGACTATGATTGCCGGAACTGGGTCGCTTGTCGGAGCTGCTCTTTTAGGCGATGCAAACAATGACGGACAGGTAGGTAATGCTGATATCCGTACACTTGGAAGCTATATTGTAGGTTCTTCGGATAATATTTCCACAGCGGCAGATATGAATGCTGACGGAAATATAAATGTATTTGATATGGTTATGCTGAGAAGACAGGTTCTTCAGAATCCTGTTACCGATGTTAACTATATCCACCTTAACAGCACTTCAATTACAACTGAAGGCAGCAATATGGAACTTAATGCTGCTAAAAATGTTGTAACGATTACTGCAAGCGGTTCTTACTATGTAGATGGTGATATGACTGACGGACAGATTATCGTAAATGTTCCGGATGAAACAGCTGATGCTGAAACAGTAAAGATTTTCCTTAATGGTGTTTCAATGACAGGAAGCACAGCTTCACCAATATTTGTGGAAAATGCTGCAAACACATCCATAAATCTTGTTGAGGGAACAACAAATACCTTGAGTGACGGTTCAGCGGAATATTCAGATGATTATCTTGAATGCGCAGTACTTCATTCAAAGGATGATATGACGATCAAGGGCAGCGGTACACTTAACATTACTGCTAATACACAGTATGCGATCCACTGTTCAAATGATCTCAAGATCAACGGCGGAAATATTAACATTACAACTTCACTTGCCGATGCTGTAAGAGGTAAGACATCAGTTACAGTTAAGGACGGAAATATTACTATTGACAGCGCCGGCGACGGTATCAAGTCAACAAAGGGTGATGTTTCAATTACCGGCGGTAAGATTACAATTGCGGCAGAAAATGATGCCGTTCAGGCTGAAACAAATCTTGCGGTAAGCGGCGGTGAGGTTTATGCTTACGGTGCAAGAAGCTTTACAGCGGGTACAGATTATACTGTCGATATAACTGGCGGTACTGCTGTCGGAACAAGCAAGGAAGAGTTTACAAATACAGCTGGAATAACAGTTAATTCAATGCTTTTAAATTATACTGAAAGAATCAGCAAGCAGAAGATTACAATTAATAAAAATGGTTCAGAGGTTTATTCAGTAACTCCTGAAAAGAAATACAATTATGCTCTTATCTGTAATGCAGCTCTTGAAAATGGTACTTATACCGTTTACACCGGAGACTCACAGATGACTCATGATGCTGCCGCAACAGAGGGAGAGTTCATTAAGGCTGCGGCTTTAAGCACATTCAACAATGTTGCGGCAATCGGCGGAACTGTTGTTACAACGGACAATACAATTACTCTCAGCTCGTCAGGAATCACATTCCTTGGAAGCGGAGCATCTGTAAGCAGCGACAAGAATACTGTTACCATTTCAGAGCCGGGAACATATATCGTTAAGGGTGAAATGGAAGGCGGACAGATAGTGGTTGACGTTGACAAGACAACATATGCTGATGGTCTTGTTGAACTTTCACTTGAAGGAATGTCACTGACAAATACATCGACATCACCGATTTATATAGCAAGTATCGGTGACAAGTGTGCAATATCCGCAAAGAACGGAACTACAAATACAGTTTCTGATGGTTCTTCTGCGTACACAAATGCTGATGATGACAGCGGCGCTATTTACAGCAAGGATGACCTTACATTCAAGGGCAAGGGTACACTTATAGTAAATGGTAATTATCAGGATGCTGTTGTAAGCAAGGACGACATCAAGATAAACAACGGAACGCTTCAGATCAATGCGGCTGATGATGGTATCAGAGGTAAGGATTCAGTTACAATAGGAAATGCTGATGATACAGATTTCAGCATACTGAATGTAACAGTTAATGCAGAAGCCGGTGACGGCATAAAGTCAACAAACACAGATACAACAAGCGGCAAGGGCTGTATCACAGTTAACGGAGGAACTGTTAATATTACAGCATATTCAGACGCTATGCATGCTTCACAGCTTCTGAATGTAAACAATGGTGACTTAACCCTTAAAACGACAGCGGCACAGTCCTCAAGCGGCGGCAATCAGCAGCCTGGAGGTCCTGGCAGCTGGGGAGGAAGCAGCGGCGGCAATCAGCAGCCTGGAGGTCCTGGCAGCTGGGGAGGAAGCAGCGGCGGTACAACTACTACTGACGATACAAGTGCAAAGGGTGTTAAGGCAGGATGCACTGATGATTCCGGAACAACTATTGAGGGAACAATAAATATTTACGGCGGCAACTTTGATATTGATACTACTGATGACAGTATACATGCAACAAATGTAAATATTATCGGCGGAAATATCAAGGCTTCAACCGGTGATGACGGAATACATGCCGACCAGGATCTCGTTGTCGGAACAGAAGGCAAGGAAACAGATTACAGCACACCTTACATTGATATAATTAAGTCATATGAAGGTCTTGAGGGTTCAAATATTACTCAGTACAGCGGTACTGTAATGGTTACTTCAAGCGATGACGGATATAATGCAGCTGGTGGCACAGACAGTTCAGGCACAGGCGGTCCGGGAGGATGGAATCAGGGCGGCTCAATGGGCAGCGGAGACTATAACCTCACAATTAACGGCGGATACACATATGTAAATGCAGCAGGTGATGGTCTTGATTCAAACGGCAATCTTACAGTCAACGGCGGATATGTGTTCGTTTCACAGACAGGCGGCGGAAATTCTCCTATTGACTGTGATAACAAATGGTCATATAACGGGGGCGTTGTAGTTGCAGGCGGAAGTAGCGATATGTTCAGCGAAAGCATTCCGGCAACATACAGCTTCCTGACAACTTCACAGATAAGTGCAGGCACAACTGTTACATTTACAAACAACAGCGGCAATGTTATTGCAACAATGACATTTGCAAATGCTTCACAGGAAATGGTTATGTGCAGTCCTGAAAGCAGTGTTACATGTTATACCGGCGGAACTGTAAGCGGTGCGGAATACTTCTCAGTAAGCTCAGCCAACAGCAGCATGAAAGCAGGCTATGGCGGAACTATCAGCGGCGGAACGACTGTAAGCGCATCAACTTCAGGCGGTGGTGGCGGTCAGAATCCTTGGGGCTGATTCTCTCAAAATACATTCTGAATTTATAAATGTTTATCCTTTCATAATTAAATAAAAACGAAAGCATCTGCTGTGATATGACTCTCAGCAGATGCTTTTTTGCATAATTGCTGTAATGCAGGAAATGCCGCTCTCAGTCGAGAACGGCAAGTCTGTCAATACAATTCTTCTTCAATAATTTCAATGTTAGCGTCAAAGTCTATTTCAAGAACAGACTGTCCGTCAATAGTAGAACCGGAGAACGTATCATCCGCAGGGATTCTCAGCTGCTGTGTGTCATAGCCGATAAGGAATGACGGAACACGAAGTGACAACAGATACATACTGAACTTGCTCATGTTTGTATCCATGGAAGGGAGTATGTCCTTAGCTGTTGCGCCGAGCTTGAATGGATTTGCTTTTCCAAGGTTTTTAAGAATTTCTGTCAGTACCTTGCGCTGACGCTGTGTACGTTCAAAGTCAGCATTTCCGACATACCTTAAACGTGAATAGCATAGCGCCTGTTTGCCGTTAAGCTTGTACGTTCCGCCGCCGTTAAGATAATCGCTTTCATCCGGTGTGCCAAAGAGCGTGTTTCCCTCCGGACTGTCCAGCAGAACATTTATAGCGTCCGCTTCATCATCGGTGACTTCGATCTCAACTCCGCCGACAGCATTTACTATATTGGCAAATGAAATAAAATTAACGGTAAAATAATCATCAATTTCAATATAGAAGTTTTCTTCAATGGTATCCATAAGAAGCTCAGGACCACCATAAGAATATGCGGCATTGAGCTTGTCACTGCCATAACCTGGGATTTGTACATATGAATCACGCATAAGTGAAA
>CAKSJL010000058.1 GCA_934463345.1 uncultured Oscillospiraceae bacterium
GCTTATATCAGTGTCCGGAATTTTTATGTATCCGACAACGTCCTTGTTTCTTTCAAGAAGAAGCTTTGCGCCCTCTTTAAGCTCCCAGTTTTTATAGACGTTCTGTTCGCCGGCGCTCACAGAGGATTCGTCAGCTGAAACTGCGTCGTTTGCCTCGTCATAAAGCTTTTCTATTTCAGTTCCGAGCTGTTTGTTTTTATAGTTTTCCCAGTAATAGTCTGCAATAAGGAACAGGCAGACGCTGAAAACTACTACAGCCGCCATAAAGACGATCTTTCTTATAATTTCAGCAATACTGTCGCCCTTCCAGGGGATAAGTCCTTTGATAACGTCGCCGTAGGTCTTTTTACTGTTTGCAGTGCCTCGTTTCTGCGGAAGGCTGTCCGGCATGACCTCGAGCATCTGTCTTACAAATTCAAAGACTCTGTAGGCAGTATGCATTCTTATGTTGTCCCGGCTTGTGTCCTCGAGCTGCCAGAGCTTCAGCAGCTTTACTATGCATTTTTTTCCGCAGCTTATGCCGACATATACAGTTCCGACCGGCTTTTCAGGAGTTCCGCCACCCGGACCTGCCGTTCCTGTGACAGAAATGCATATATCAGCACCGGACTGCTTCTGAAGCCCCGAAACCATAGCCAGAGCAACCTGACGGCTGACAGCCCCGTATTGCTTGAAAAGCGAGGTAGAAACGCCGAGGTACTCATGCTTTATCTTATTGGAGTAGGTGCAGACGCCGATTTCAAATACCTTTGAAGCCCCCGGAACAGATGTGATAAGCTCTGAGAGCAGACCTCCGGTGCAGCTTTCGGCAGTAGCTATAGTTACTCCTTTAATTAATAACAATTTTACTACATCTGTAACCAGGCTGTCAAGAATTTCAGGCGTTACTTCGGTAGTTTGTTGTATTTCACCATAATTCATGTCTGAATTTTTCATATTTTCACCAAATAATTGTTTGCATAATTAACGTAAATCTCACATATCAAGATTGAATATTTTAAGTTCAGTTTCACTGACCGCCTTTTCAAGCAGCTGTGAAAAATCAAAGCTGTTCTGTGCCGCCTCAACGTCTGCCGGAAGCGGTCTTACCTTAGGATGACGTGGGGTGAATACTGTGCAGCAGTCCTCATAAGGCTGGATTGAAATGTCAAAGGTGTCGATTTTTCGTGCAATTTCAATGATCTCTGTTTTGTCCATTCCTATAAGCGGTCTGAAAACCGGCATTCTGCACACAGCGTCTGTGCAGGCTATAGCGCTCATGGTCTGGCTTGCGACCTGTCCTACGCTCTCGCCGGTTATGAGAGCCATACAGTTTTCCCTGTCGCTTATCCTTTGTGCAATTTCCATCATAAGCCTTCTCATTATAATTGTAAAGAATTCCTCCGGACAGTTGTCCCTTATTGCCTCCTGTATTTCAGTAAACGGAACGCAGAAAAAGGCAATGCTTCCGCAGTAAGGGGTCAGCTTTTCGCACAGCTGTTCAACCTTGAGCCTTGCTCTTTCAGAGGTATAAGGAGGACTTACATAGTGTATAGCGGAGATGTGAACTCCTCTTTTTGCAAGCATATATCCGGCAACAGGACTGTCGATTCCTCCTGAAAGCAGCAGCATGGCGTGTCCGCTTGTTCCGACAGGGAGTCCGCCTGCGCCTCTGATATTTTCGCCATGGACATACGCCTTTGTGTCACGGATTTCAACTGTTACAGTGACCTCCGGGTCATTGACGTCAACGCTCAGGTTTTCAAATTCAGAGAGCAGAACTCCGCCAAGCTCACGACATATCTCAGGAGATTTCATAGGAAAGCTTTTGTCAGCTCTTTTCGCTGTTACCTTGAATGTTGAAGCGGAGCTTAAAACCTCGTCAAGGTACTCAACGCTTACTCTTTTTATATCGTCAAAGCTTTTTTCGCAGACTGCCGCACGACACAGAGCCGCAATTCCAAAGACTTTTTTAAGCCTGCTGACAGCTTCCTCAGTGTCATAGTCTCCGTCAGCTGGAGCTATGCATATAGTAGACTGCGCTCTTGTTATCTCAGCTTTGCCAAGACTTTTGATGCGTCTTTTTATATTTTTGATAAGGACATCCTCAAAGGTTCTTTTGTTAAGACCTTTAAGAGCCATTTCGCCGTATTTTATCAAGATTATTTCTTGCATATTTTAATGATTCCTCTCCGTTTATTCAAAATAAAAAAGCTCCTCGAAATGTTTTTCAAGAGCCACACAAATCAATAAGGCAAGCTTTGCGCTGGGACAGAACTGGTTATTCTCTATCGAGCTTATAGTCTGACGTGAAACGCCCACCATTTCCGCAAGCTCTCCCTGAGAGAGTTTTTTTTCAGCTCTGACAGCCTTCAGATGATTCTGAAGTATTAACCCCTCCATTTTTTGTAATGTCCTCCCGTCAGAAATCAAGAATCATAAGTATTGTCCAGCATATAAGCGCCGCACCTGTTATAAGCGTAAATACAAGATCGTTTTTTCTGTGCAGCTTTACAAATCTGTAAAGGTTGTCCGCACAGCAGTATGCCATTGCCATTATACAGTAAGGATAAATGCTTTTATTCTTGATAACGCTCAGGATAATAAAAACTATGCAGAGTATACAGACAACGATTCCGGAAATTCTCAGAGCGTCAAAGTATATTTTCTGCTCTCTTTCGTCCGGACCGTCTGTACGGCCTCTTTTGAGGATCTCTTCCTTATCCATGGCGTTTCCTTTCGTTAAATTCCGCCGGATACCGGCGTGAATGCATGGTTATTGCACATATAAGAACCCCGCCTTGTCATGACACAAAAAATTTATTGACGGGCGACAGGTTCAAAATTTTTTATTTACTATAATAATAGCATATCATAAACCTGGTTGTCAAGCAAACTTGACATAAATTTTAGAACCCGTCTTCACAAGATATTTGTGCGGATTTCCAAGCACAATTTTTATGCAGACAAGGCAAAAATGCACAGGCATACTTGTGTATGGCAAGCATTTTTAACGCAGTATGCGAAAAAATTTGCTGGAAAGACGTGCGCATACGCTTGTGAAGACGGGTTCTTATGGACATCAAGGCTGCTTTTTCCTGTGGGCAAGGCGGCTTTTTCCTTCCTCGATCGCTTCAGCAAGCTGTTTTAGCTCGGAAACTGTATTTTCTGCACAAAGGCTTATTCTCAGTGCAGAGTCCGAAAGCTCCGGCTTTAGTCCGAATTCAGCAAGAACGCCGCTCTGAGCGCCCTTTGAGCATGCCGATCCGCTTGAAACATATATTTCCTTTGATTCAAGGTAATGCAGCATTATTTCCGAGCGTATCCCCGGAATGGAAATATTTATAATATAAGGTGAAGCGTCCTCATGAGAATTTATGATTATGCCGTCCGTTTTCATAAGTCTTTCGCAGAAAAGTTTTTTTAACCTTTCGAGCTCTTCATAGCGTTTTGAAATGCTGCCGCTCATGGCTTTTACTGCTGCTCCGAAGGCTGCTATCATCGGAACATTTTCTGTGCCGGGGCGGAATCCCTTTTCCTGACCGCCTCCGTAAAGCAGACACGACGGATGAATCTCCTTTTTTATGTAAAGCGCTCCGACTCCCTTACAGCCATGAATCTTATGAGCGCTCAGCGATATCATGTCGGCATTAAGGGTATTGTATTTTACAGGCAGCTTCATGAAACCCTGGACAGCGTCGCAGTGAGTAACGCACTGCGGAAATTTTTTCTTAATGCCATAGAAGGCACGTCTCACCGGCAGGATATATCCGGTTTCGTTGTTGACCAGCATCATGCTTACAAGACATGTTCTGTCATCAACCGCTTCAACTATGCTTTCGCTGGAAATTTCCCCTGAGCTGTCGGGCGCTATTCTGACTATTTCAAAGCCACGTTCTTCCAAGACATCCATAACGGACTTTACAGAAGCATGCTCGACAGTTGTCGTAACGATTTTCGGCTTGCGTTTTCCAAGACGGGCGGCAATTCCGAATATTGCGGTGTTGCTGCTTTCAGTTGCCCCGGAGGTGAAGTATATACATTCGGGAGGGCATGCAAGCTCTTTGGCAATTGCTTTTCGTGCGCCGTCAACAACAAGCTGGGCTTTGAGTCCCTTTGAATGGAGTGAGGACGGGTTGCCGTAGTTGTCACCCATGCATACGGAGGCTGCGTTTACAGCTTCACGACATGGCTTTGTAGTTGCGGCATTATCAAGGTATATTTCCATTATTATCAGTCCGTTTCTATAAATCTTTCTTTATTATACCACATTTCCGTATACTTTTCAATCGGTGGCATAAAAAAACATACCGCTGCACAAGCAACGGTACAGCGGATCGCTGAAATGCCGGATCATTTCCGCAAAACGGCTGAAAAACAAGGGACGCCCTGAAAGAGAGCATCCCCTGAATTTGTATAAAGTAAGTTTTCCAGAAGCTTTTCGATCAAGCCTTGCCGATTGAACCGAAGAGTTCCATCTTTTCTTTAACTGTTGCCTTGATAGCCTCAAAGCCTGGTGCGAGAAGCTTTCTTGGGTCAAAGCCCTTGCCCTGCTGATCCTTGCCTGCTTCGATGTAGGCTCTTGTAGCTTCCTGGAATGCAAGCTGGCATTCTGTGTTAACGTTGATTTTTGCAACGCCGAGAGAAATAGCCTTCTTGATCATGTCAGCAGGAATACCTGTACCGCCGTGAAGTACCAGTGGCATATCGCCGACCTTTTCCTTAACTGCTGCAAGTGTTTCAAATGAAAGACCAGCCCAGTTTTCAGGATATTTACCATGGATGTTACCAATTCCGGCAGCAAGCATTGTTACACCGAGATCTGCAATAGCTTTGCATTCGTCCGGATCAGCGCATTCGCCGGCACCGATAACGCCATCCTCTTCGCCGCCGATAGAACCAACCTCAGCTTCAAGTGAAAGACCAAGAACGTTGCAAGCATTTACAAGCTCTGTTGTCTTTGCGATATTTTCTTCGATCGGATAGTGTGAACCGTCGAACATGATTGATGAGAAGCCGGCGTTGATACAAGCCTTTGCACCCTCAAATGAGCCGTGGTCAAGATGAAGAGCAACAGGAACTGTGATATTAAGCTCCTCAAGCATGCCCTTAACCATGCCTACAACTGTCTTGTAGCCGCACATATACTTTCCTGCGCCCTCTGAAACACCGAGGATTACAGGTGAATTGCATTCCTGTGCTGTAAGCAGGATAGCCTTTGTCCACTCAAGGTTGTTGATGTTGAACTGACCAACTGCATATTTGCCTTCTCTTGCCTTATTAAGCATTTCCTTAGCTGAAACTAACATTGTTTTATGTCCTCCTGATTTTTAGCCGGCAGTGCATAACATTATCCCGGATCTGACGGGCTATGCAGAGCAGACCTGATATGACGCTTTTCCTCCAGTCTTGCCGTCCGGAGGTCAAGCATAAAAAAACCTGACAAAAATATTATAACGCATATCCAAAAAAATTGCAATGGGAAATGTAAAAAATCTTCGGACTGTGCATTATTACGGCGAGAATTTTGAGAAGATATCCGCTGCCGATCTGTAATCAAAAATCTTTTTGCCGTCAGATGTGCCCAGACAGCCTGAAATGCTTTCCTTTATCCCGGACTGCTTTTCTTCAAGGCTGCTGAGACTGCCCTTTGCCGATATGTAATATTCGCCCGTCTGGACGTTTACGACCATAATTGCGTGGTTCAGACCGCCTTCAAGGTATTTGTCAGCCTGTTCCTTTGCATAATCGCTTATTTTCTTTTCGCCGATATCGCCTATAAATATCATGGAAAGACTTTCGCTGTCGCTGTTTACTTCGGAGAGGATATTGTTGACCTCCGTTATTTCCTCTTTGGTCATCTTGTTTGTTCGGTCTGCCGCAAATTCCGGTAGAGAAAGTTCGGCGGCGTCAAGTACTCTGTCTGCTGCTTCTTTGTAATTTTCAGTCACAAGCAGAGGGGAGATTTCTGAAAACAGAAGCTCAACGTCAGAATCTGTAATGAAAAGTGATGGCGCACCCTTTCTCAGGAAAAAATCCTCGCCTGTGTCGTTGTTGATAAGCAGCATTATTCCGTTTGAACTGCTGTAAAGCTTTTCATAATAGCTTTCTGCATATTCCTGCACGTTTTTATCGCCAAGGTCGTCAGTTGTAACAACTGCGGCGTTTATTTTAAAGGCATGTGCAAGCCATGCAGTATGCTCGTTGAGTGCAGAATAGTCAGAGCCTGAAAGAAGCTTTGCATCATCTATCACAAATTCCTTGTCTGTATCAATGGTTCTGTCACGCTCTTCCAGCACTGGCTGTGTTTCAGCTTCTTCTCCGGAGGAAGCGTCGTTCAGACCGTTTTCGTTTACTGCCGGCTTATCCTCTATTTTTTCACAGCCGGACATTATCATAAGAGCCGCTGTTACTACTGAAATTATTCTGATTATTTTTTTCATGCTGCACCTCCGCATTCTTAAAAAATAAGCTCTTACAAATTATATCTGTTTTTTGCGGGATTGTCAATGCATGTACGAGGGGGCAAACGTAAATCAACAGCAACTGCACAAATGAAAATGTACAGGAACGCCGACTGTATGACTGACATTTTCAAAGCATTGATCTCCGGAACAGGTCGAAGAATGTTTCTTACATAAAACAAAAACATCTGCACAAAATAAAGGAAAGTAAATTGAAAGGACTGTTATTGTTTGAATATAGTATTTATTCGTGCCATAATTTTGTACATTATTGTCATTTTTTCTGTAAGGCTTATGGGAAAGCGGCAGATAGGGGAGCTGCAGCCATCAGAGCTTGTTATAACCATACTCGTTTCAAATATTGCAACTCTTCCTCTGGAGGATCTCAATATTCCGCTTGTTATGGGAATACTTCCTATTCTTTCCCTTGTGTGCTTTGAGGTGGTAATGTCCTGGATAACGCTGAAATCAAAGCGTCTGCGTCATGCCGTTTCAGGAAGTCCGAAGGTAATAATACGGGACGGCGTTCTTGACCAGAGGGTCATGAACGAACTGCGGTTTTCCGTTGATGACCTTATGACTGCGCTCAGGGGCAACAGCGTTTTCGATATATCCGATGTGCAGTACGCCGTTGTCGAAACAAACGGAAGTGTTTCAGTATATGAAAAGTATGCCCAGAGAAACGTTAAAAACACTGACCTCAATCTGACAGGAACGTCAATTGATCCGCCATGCATAATAGTTTCGGACGGAAAGCTCATAGAGCAGAGCCTTGAGGAAACCGGACTAAAAAAACAGTGGGTATACGACCTGATGGATCGCAAGCACATAGGAATAAAGGATATTTTTCTTCTGACGGCTGACAAAAACGGCAGTTATAATCTTATAAAAAGGAGCGGCGGAAAATGATAAGAATAAAAATAAGCTTTGCAATAATAGCTGCTATAATTGTCCTGGGCATATCGGGATTCTTTGTGCTGCGGCACGAAACCCTGGAGGTCATAGACTATCTTGACCAGACACGAGAACTCGCCGACAGCGGCAGAAAAACTGAAGCTCTTGAAAGTGCAGACAGGCTTCTGGGTGACTGGGACAAATTTCACACCTATGCAAGCATATTTATAACCAATGATAAAATAAGCGATGCTCAAGAATCGATCTCAAGAATAAGAGCACTTATTGAAACGGACAATGATGAGCTTGACGCTGAATTTGACACAGCGGAAGTTGCGTTAAACTGGATAATAGAAGGCGAGATACCAAGACTTACAAACATCCTGTAATTGCAGCAAAAAAGGGCGACCGACAGCCGCCCTGCAAGCAAACATTATTTCACTGCTGTCCTTACATGACACCGGAAAGTTCTCACCTTCCGATTCTCTGTTTAAAAAGCCCGTACTTATTGCAGCATCCGAGAAGCAATCCGCTGCCCCGTCTTTTAAACCTTGCCTGTGCATTTCCCTCAGGATAAAGCTTTACCATTTCAATTTTATCGGTTGTCACCATTGCGAGAAATAAAATATAATGAGTTTTTGTCATTTCATGGTTGATAGCCACAAATATCTCATCCTCTGTCGGCTCAATGCAAAAACAGTGGCTGTCATCGCACTCGTCCGCTTCAAGTGCAGGAAGCTTTACGCCGCAGCAGCTTATATAGGCTTCACCGATCGAAGTTATGATATTCCGGCAGATCGGGCAGACATGAAATCTTGTTTTCAGAATATTTGCCGATACATTACGGTTTCGGGTAATATCTCCGCTGAAAAGCTCCGGAACACATACCCCCAGCGCCTTTGAAAGCGGCTCGATCATCGAAATATCCGGAAGTCCATGACCGGTTTCCCACTTTGAAACCGTTTTGCTGCTTACCGAGATCTGCTCTGCAAGACGGCTCTGTGTAAGTCCTTTCATAATACGCAGTTTCTTTATAGTATTTCCTGTGATGTAGCTGTCCATTATTATCATTCCTTTCCACCGGTTTCAGAGCGTGTCAGTAAAAATAAGAACCTGATCCAGCCGGCAGAAATAATTATAAAGCATAAATACTCTGGATACAACCTGCGCTGCGCAGACTGTCAGCTACTCGCTCAGCTCAATTATTTCATCAAACATTTCGTCGGAACGCTGTTTTAGCTCGTCAATAAGCCTGCACTTCTCATTCATAAGCTCGAAGTCCGAATAAACGCTTTCCTGCGTTATTTCTTCCTGCAAAACCTCAAGCTGTTGCTGAATATCTTCTATCGAATCCTCCAGTTCCTTTATTCTGGCTCTTTTTTTTGCCTCAAGACTCCTCTGCTCTTTCGATTTATACGCTCTGACGTTCTTTTCTGCTGCAAGATTGGCAGCCCGTTGTGCTTTCTGTGCGTCAGCCGCCTGCTGTTCCTCCATACGGCGTTTCTGATTTACTTCAAGATAATAGTCAAAACCACCCTCATATATTTCCGTGCCGTCCTTTCTTATTTCAAGAAGTCTGCCGGCAATTTTATTCAAAAGGTATCTGTCGTGCGACACGAATATTACAGTTCCGTCAAACTCATCAAGCGCCTGTTCGATCGCTTCCTTTGCGTCAAGGTCAAGATGGTTTGTCGGCTCGTCAAGTATAAGTACATTTCCCTTTTCCAGCATCATCAGCGCAAAGCAGACCTTTGCCCTCTCTCCGCCGCTTATAACTCCGGTTTCCTTAAAAACATTCTCACCCGTTATGCCGACGCTGCCCAGAAGCGAGCGGATGTCAAGGTCGGTCAGTATCGGATAATGGCGGTGCAGCTCATCGATCACTGTATTGTAAGGGTCAAGGTTTGCACTCTCCTGTTCAAAATAGGATATTCTGACATTTGCCGCCCAGCGTATTTTTCCTGCATGCGGCAGCATTCCCTGGAGTATTCTGAGGAGAGTTGACTTTCCTATGCCGTTATCTCCTATTATGCCCAGCTTTTCGCCTCTTTTTACCTCGAAGCTTATATTTTCAGCAAGGTTTTTTCTGCCTGCGCCGCTTCCGACCGTTATGTCTATATCCTTGACGCTCAGAATATCAAACGGAGGCGTTACGGCATATTCAAAATGTATTCTTGCGCTGTTGCTGACGGAAACCGGCTTTTCTATGATTTCCATTTTCTCCAGCGCCTTTTCACGACTCTTTGCGCTGTTTGCAGTCGACGCCCTTACCTTATTCCGGGCAATGAAATCCTCCATTTTGGCGATTTCCTTTTGCTGTGCCTCATATTCTTTCATGCGGCGCTTTACTGCGTCCCTTTTCAGATGTGTAAATGCGCTGTAGTTGCCCTTGTAGCGTGTCAGGACTCCTCTTTCAATTTCACAGACAGAGGTTACCGTCTTGTCAAGAAAATACCTGTCATGAGATACTATTAGCAGAGCGCCCCTGTAATCCTTAAGGTAGTCCTCAAGCCAGAGTATGGTTTTAAAATCAAGGTGGTTTGTAGGCTCGTCCAGTATAAGCAGATTGGGTTCTTCAAGCAGCAGCTTTGCAATTGCAAGACGTGTCTTTTCTCCGCCGCTGAAGCCGTTTATGGTACGGTCGTATTCCTTTTCAGTGAAACCCATGCCGTTTAATACAGTCTTTATCTTTACATCCCTTGTATAGCCGTCATTCGCCTCATAAAAGGCAGCAAGCCCTGAATATTCCTCTGAAACCTCCTCTGAAACATTTTCCTCATGTTTCATGCGCTGTTCAAGCTGTTTCATTCGCTCAAGAACTGAATCAAGCTTTTTGAAAACGTTCTTCATCTCGTCTATGACGGTACTGTCACGATCCAGTCCTGCCATCTGTTCAAGATAGCCCACCGAAGCCTTTGAGGCAAAGGAAACTATACCGTCCTTTTCCGTAGTGCGGTCAGGAAGCTCCTTTTGCGTAAGAATGCGCAGGAGAGTGGTTTTTCCGCAGCCGTTGACGCCGATAAGACCGATCCTGTCCCTTTCATCTATGGTCAGACTTACATTATTCAGTATCTGTCTGCCGTTGTAGTATTTATTTATATTAATTAAATTTGCAAGCATATTACAGTACTCCATTTAACATTAATAATCTGATTATACCATAAATGCGTTTTCTGCGCAAATTATTTTTAGAATGACACGTCACGGAACGAGCGATTTTGTAAGAAATACCATTTTTAATTTTCACAATTAGATTAAAAAGTTATCAAATGGCATAAAAACCATTCACTTACAAGTTGATATTTCTGATCAACAAAATTGATTTGTGTGACTTTGACTGACAATATATTGACATTACTGACATATAACAACAAAAGAGCATACTATAAACGGTAGGCGGTCAAATCTTACTCCCGGAAGGGAGTGCATATGTATGAATAACTACATAACATGGAGCGAATTGTTACAGTTTGGAATGTTCCTTACTGGTCTTGCAACGTTTCTTTATACAGTTTTCACCAATAAAAAGAGATAACCGCCCTGAGCGACCAAACTAGAGCGGTTATCTTAATAACAAAATCTAACAAAATCTAATCTGGGAGCGACCGTCTATCGGTATGCTCCTTTTTTATTATTATACACTAGCCTTAAAATTATGTCAACTGTTTTCTTT
>CAKSJL010000059.1 GCA_934463345.1 uncultured Oscillospiraceae bacterium
TGTGAATGCATATGCTGCGTCTTGTTTTTATGCTGCAGACAGGTATGCAAGCTTTATGAAGGACTGGAAAAATGATTACCTGAATGGAAAACTGATTCTTGCTGCAAGGTATGTTAGTTCAAATGCCATACATCAGATGGTAAAACTTGAGGAAGAACAGTATGATGAATATCTGAAATGGCTTTATGACTTTGAACATAAAAAGCTGGGATTGCCTGAAGCTGATAAGGTGATTTTTCTTGATATGCCTACGGGTATTTCACAAAAACTGATGTCTGAACGGTATAACGGTGATGAATCAAGAAAAGATATACATGAAGCACATGTTGAGTATTTAAAAAAATGTCGCAATACTGCGCTTTATGCTGCAAAACATCTTGATTGGAGAATCATTGAGTGCAGCGATGGACAAAAACCATTTTCTGTTGAAAAAATTTCGGATGAAATAATGAATGAAATATCAAAGGTGATATAAATGCTTGAATTTCGTGAAATTAATATAGGTGACAAGCCATGGATTGACAAATTGCTGAAAAAGTCAGATTTCATGGGCTGTGAGTATAGCTTTGCAAATAATATGGCGTGGCGTCGGCTCAGCAATTCAAAAATTTCACGTTATAAGGATTTTTATCTTATAAAAGCGGAAGATGAGAATTTGTGCTGCTTTTCTTTTCCGGCTGGCACAGGAAATTATAATGAAATTTTCAAGGTAATGAAAGAATGTGCAGAGAATGATGGCAAACCACTGGCAGTTACGGGTGTGACGACGGACAAGCTTGATATTTTTAAGGACATTTATGGTGAAAACGGCTTTAAAGCTGAATTGTCAGATGGAAGCAGCGATTATATTTACCTTGTAAATGAGTTGATTGAATTAAAAGGTAAGAAATTTCATAAGAAAAGAAATCATCTTGCAAAGATAAATAATTATGATTGGGAGTTTCATCCTCTCTCAGAAAAGTTTTTTGATGAGTGTATACAATTCAGCGCCGTAAGCTACAATGAGAAAAAAGGCTATGATGATTTTTCAAGCGTTGCAGAACAATTTGCAATACACACCTATTTTTCTTATTTTAAAGAAATGGAGCTTAAAGGTGGGGTAATAACGATAGATGGAAAAGTAAAGGCATTTACTATTGGTGAGCCGCTTAACAGCAATACTTTTTGTGTTCATATTGAAAAGGCAGATCCAGCTGTAAACGGACTTTATCCGGCTATAAACAATGAATTTCTAAAATATGCAGCGGTTGATTTTACTTATGTCAATCGTGAGGAGGATCTTGGAATTGAAGGACTTAGAAAAGCTAAGAGATCCTATAATCCGGTATTTTTACTTGATAAATATGTTGTTGTGATTTAGAGGAGGAATAAAAATGATTTATGTATTTTTAGCCAATGGATTTGAAGAGGTAGAAGCGTTAACTCCGGTTGATATGCTTAGAAGATGTGAGCTTGAGGTAGTAACTGTAGGCGTCGGTGGAAATGTTATAAAAGGTTCTCATGGAATCATTGTTTCAGCCGATATTTCCGATAACGAGTTAAAGCTTGATGACAATACAGATATGATTATTTTGCCAGGTGGAATGCCAGGAACACTTAATCTGGAAAAATCTCCTGTAGTACAGAATGCAATAGATTTTTGTGTTGAAAATGACAGGTTTATTGCTGCGATCTGTGCTGCACCGTCAATTCTTGGACATAAGGGCTTGCTGAAAGGAAAGAAAGCAACATGCTATACTGGTTTTGAATCACAGCTTGACGGTGCCGATGTAAGCACAGACAGCGTTTGTACGTCAGACAAAATAGTTACTTCCAGAGGCGCTGGAACGGCAATGGACTTTTCTTTTGAGCTTGTAAAAAATCTGATTTCTGCTGAAAGAAGCGAAATTTTAAAAGCTTCTGTAATATATACAAAATGAACAGAACTGATGCTATAAAAAATCAGCTGAGGTTGCAGATAAAAAGGATGCGCAGATCATTGATATCAGAGGAAAAAAATCAACTTGATAACGGCGTATTTGAAAATCTTTTGAAATGCGGAGAATTCATTGATTCAAAAACAGTTTTAATATATAATTCCACTGATATTGAAGTCGGCACAAAGAAAATAATAGATTATAGTTTTAAACATGGAAAAATAGTCGCTCTGCCAAGATGCTTTAAAAATCATGATATGAAATTCTATTTTTATGACAAAAATACTCAGCTTAAAAAATCTGCTTTCGGTATACTTGAGCCGTCTGAAAATGAGAAACTTGAAGTCAAAGAATTTGACAGCAATGCAATATGTATTTTGCCGGCGCTCGCATTTGACAAGGACGGTTACCGTCTTGGGTACGGCGGAGGCTATTATGACAGGTTTCTGGCAAGGCACAAGGATTTGGTGACAATAGGATTGTGTTATAGCAGTAATATCCTTGATAAACTTGTTCATAATGAATTTGATCAGAGGGCGGCATATGTTGCCACAGAAAACAATCTGGAGGCGTATAATGGAAAATAAAAAGAGGGATTCAGAAAGAGATAAACTGTTGGAGGACATACTGTCGTCAGTTGAAAAAGGAAGAACCAGTAACCGTGCGGAAAGAGCCGCAGCTTCGTCTGCAAACAGGGCAGCATCAGAAAAACGTACAGCTTCGTCTGATAGAACTACAGCTTATCAGCGAATATCATATGAAGCTGCATCATTGAAGTCCCAAAAATCATCTGACACTGTTTACAGCAGATCTGGAGCGAAAAAAAATACTTATAGCGAAAGAACCGGAAGCGTCAGAAGAACCTCTGATGTGAGTAAAACTGCCGCAGTCAGAAGATCTGATACCTTACTTACTCAGCGTACGGGCAGTATAAGAGGTAATACATCAATAGCTGAACATACAGGCAGCGTGAAAACATCCAATACATCATACACAGAACGTGTGAGCAGTGATGCGCCTGAATACCGTTCACATAATACAGGAATTATAAATAATACCGGAGTTGTGACTGGTGAAATGCGGTCGTCACAGCCGGAAGCAGACTATGAAAGAACTGCTCCGGTCAGAAAAAAACACCGAAGATTTTCCGGCAGGCTGCCGCTTGTGCTTATAGTTACGACAATAATTTTTACTGTTGCTATATCTCTTTCGTTGCTTATAATTTCTGTCGGACGTGATATGCTTGCAATAGGCAAATCGGATGATATAAAAATTATTTCAATTCCGGAGGGGGCAAATACTGATGAGGTCGCTCAAATTCTGTATGATGAAGGAATAATAAAAATGCCAAAGGCTTTCATTTTTATTTCCAAGCTTGGCGGTGCAGATACTAAATACATTGCCGGAGATCATGAGCTTAGTCCGAGCAATGCCTATGAAACGATTATTAGCGAGCTTACAACGGACAAATCGCTTGAGAAAGAAACGGTTGATGTTACTTTTGTTGAGGGCTGTGATTTGATTTCAGCAGGAAAACAGCTTGAGGAAGCTGGAGTATGTGATGCGGAACGTTTTGTTTACTATTTTAATGCCGGCGACTATGGATTTGAGTTTGAAAAGTTCCTGCCCGCTTCAACAGCATCGAAATTTAATCGCATGGAGGGTTACCTGTTTCCGGATACCTACACATTTTATGTCGATACAGATCCGGAGATTGTATGTCAGAAAATATATAAGAATTTTAATGAAAAATTCAAGCCTGAGTACTATACTCAGATGAAAAAAATGAACATGACTCTCGACGAGGTTGTAACCCTTGCATCTATTGTTCAGGCAGAATCACCGGATATTGAAACTATGAAAAAAGTGGCTTCTGTTTTTGAAAATCGCCTTTCAAATCCTGAAGAATATCCAAAGCTTCCGTCTGACCCTACTCCATCTTATGTTGATGAGGTTATAAAGCCAAATATTGAAATACCGTCTGAAGCAATTTTTGAAGCATATGATACATATAAATGTAATGGACTGCCGCCGGGAGCAATAGGCAACCCTGGAAAAGATGCGATAGAAGCTGTTTTGTATCCGGCAAAAACAGATTATTATTTCTTCTATGCTAATATTGATACAGGGGAAACATTCTTTGCAGAAACAGATGAAGAACATGAAAATAACAAGGATATGGTAAAGGAACAACAGTCAGCTGATGACGAAAGTGAGGAATAAAAACTTGAATAATGTAGAAAATCTTGAAGTGCTTGCACCAGCAGGTGATGAGGAAAGATTTAATGCGGCTCTTGATTATGGAGCAGATGCAATATATCTGGGTGGAAAAACCTTTGGCATGAGAGCATCACCGGGAAATTTTACGTTTGAGCAGCTTAAAGACGTTGTTGAAAAGGCTCATGAAAAAGGCGTCAAAATATACCTTACTTGCAATACGCTACCAAGGAATGATGAAATACTGTTCTTTAAGGAGTTTATTCAGAATGCAGAAAAGTGTAAGGTCGATGCTGTGATTGTGGCTGATTTAGGCTTGCTTTCGCTTATAAAAAAATACACTCCTGATATGGAAATACACATGTCAACTCAGACAGGAATAGTTAACTATGTAACAGCAAATGAGCTTTATAATATGGGCGCAAAGAGAGTTGTTCTTGCAAGAGAGCTTTCGCTTGATGAGATTGCAGAGATAAGAGCTAAAACACCTTCCGATATGGAGATAGAGGTTTTCGTTCATGGTGCAATGTGTGTTTCATTTTCCGGGAGATGTCTGCTTTCATCATATCTTGTAAATCGTGATGCAAACAGGGGAGAATGTGCGCAGCCATGCAGATGGGGATATCATCTTATGGAGGAAAAGCGTGAGGGACAGTATTTTCCTGTTTTTGAAGATGAAAAGGGAACATATATATTAAATTCAAAGGATCTTTGCATGATAAATCATATAGATGAACTTGCAAAGGCTGGTGTTACAAGCCTTAAAATCGAAGGAAGAGCAAAATCTGCTTATTATGTTTCAGTTGTGACAAATGCCTATAGAATGGCTGTTGACTGGCATAAGGAGCACAATGGCGAGCCTTTGCCTCAATGGATAAGTGATGAAGTTTTTAAGGTTAGCCATAGAAAATACTGTACAGGTTTCTTTTTTGGACACCCTAAAGATTGTCAGTATTATGAAACCGGGGGATATATACGCAACTATGATGTTGTGGCTGTAGTTGACAAATGCGAAAACGGTATTGTATATGCAACGCAGCGAAACAGGTTTTTCCTTGGTGATGAGCTTGAAATTTTGTCTCCGGGAAGTGAGCCTTTTGTAATAACGCCTGAGGTTTTGCTTAACGAAAATGATGAAGTAATTGAAACTGCCAACCATGCAATGATGAAATTCAGTTTTCCATGTGAAATGGAATTTCCGCATAATTCCATAATAAGAAAAGAAGTTAAAACAATGCAGTAAGATATAACCTGTATGAAATACTATAAGGGAGTTGAAAACAGTTAATGAATAAAATGGAGTATTTGTCCAAGCTTAAAAGTTGCCTTTCAGCACTTCCAAGAAAAGAACGTGAAGCAGCATTGAAATATTATGACGATCTTTTTAAAGATGCAGGGTATATGAATGAGCAGTCTGTTATTTCTGGGCTTGGTTCACCTCAGAGTCTTGCGCACACCATATTGAATGATAATAATGGTATTTCATATGAGTTTAATAAAACTAAAAAAGGAGTAAAAGCGGTAAGAAAAAAGATGACTCCTAAGCAAACAGCTGTTGTCATATTTCTGATTGTTCTTACTTTCCCCTTATGGATTGGTCTGCTGGCTATTATATTTGGTGTAATACTTGGCTTTTTTATTTCAGTTGCTGCACTGCTTATAGCGGCTGCCATTTTTGGAATTGTATTAATTTGTATGGGGTTTGCATATTTCGCAAAAACTGTTTCAATTGCTCTGGCTTTATGTGGCATAGGAATTTCACTAGCAAGTATTTCAGTAATAGTTTTTACACCTGTTATGAACCTTGTTATTATTCTGATTAAAAAAATAATAAAGTCCTTAATACGCCTTTTCAATAAAATAATCAGGAAAAACGGAGTATAAATTATGATAAATAAAAAATTTCTTAAATATCTTATTCCGTCAATAACTCTTGTAGCAGGAATCACAATGACAATTGCTGGGTTTGCAATGGGTGCAAAAAGTGATTACATAAATCAGCTGAATGTTACAAGTATAAATTCGGAAATTTCTACATCGGGAATAGCAGGCGTTAATATTGACATTTCTTATGCTGAACTTGAAATATCTGCATCAAATGATACGAAAAATATTAAAATTGATTCTGAAAATGTTGCAAGAAATTATTTAAAATATTCAGTTTCTAATAATGTTTTAACCTTGAAATACTCAACAAATAAATGGTATGAAGCTTCGGCAATTCCGCTTTTGTCCAAAAAGAAAGGCAAAATAACAATTACTGTTCCAGCGGACAAGTCTTTTCAGGATATACAGATAAAAAGCAGAACAGGTGATCTTAGTTTGAATTACATCTCTGCCGGAAATATATACATTGACTGCGGTATGGGGAATAATAGTCTGAATACCATAAATGCGGATTATGTTGAGATTAACGGAAGTACTGGAAATATAACTGCTGAAAACATATCTACAGATGAAATTTCTATTTATGGCAAATCAGGAGATATATGTATTACAAATTTGGATACAAAAACTGCTGTAGTATCTGATAAAACAGGCGATATCTCTTTGTCCGGCAAAATAAAGGGAAAAAGCAGATTTAATGGAGGCTTAGGCGATATAAAAGTTTGCATTTATGGAAAACCGGATGATTATTCTATTTATGTTCCTAAGGGAAAGATTATCGTTAATGGTGAGAAAACCACAGGAACATCAAAGGGAAAATATACAATGGATGTTTCAAAGAAAATGGGCGATATTGATATTTCATTTAAGTCTTTAAATTCAAAAAAATAGGTTAAAAAAAGCGGTGTGCAATTTAATTTGCATACCGCTTTTTATATATGTTTTTTATTCTTCGTCGTTCTTTTTTTTGCTTTTCTTGTTCTGCTTTGCTTCTATCATAGACTTTGTTTTGTCAGCCTTTGCAGCAGCAAGTTTCTCTTTAGCAGTAATATTTTCCTGAATAGCCCATTCTTTAATTCTGAGCTTACTTCTGTCACCGCCTGTTTCGATTACAACAGTATCTTCAGTCTTTTTTACAACTATTCCAACAATACCACCGATTGTCATGATTTCATCGCCGATCTGAATGCTTTCACGCATCTCTTTTTGTTCTTTATCTTTTTTCTTCTGAGGTCTTATCATAAGAAAATAGAAGAAAACAATAATAATTACGAACATTATGAGCATGGAAAGCATGCCTGATGATTGACTTGTGTTGTTTGCAGACAAAACAGTTACTAAATTATTCATTCAGTGTCCTCCGTTATTTAGATTTTATATATTCGTCAATTGATTTTGCAGCAGTTTTACCAGCACCCATTGCAAGAATAACTGTTGCTGCACCTGTTACAGCATCACCGCCGGCATAAACGCCTTCTTTTGTAGTGAGCATATCCTCATTAACAACAAGACAGCCTCTCTTGTTTGCTTCAAGACCATGAGTTGTGGTTCTTATGAGTGGATTAGGAGATGTACCGATTGACATGATAACTGTATCAACATCTAGCATATAGTTTGAGCCTTCAACTGGAACAGGACTTCTTCTTCCGCTTTCATCCGGCTCACCAAGTTCCATTTTAATACATTCCATTCCACAGACTCTTCCGTTTTCATCGGCAACAATTTTGACCGGATTATTAAGATTCAGGAATTCAACGCCTTCTTCCTTAGCATGGTGAACCTCTTCCTTTCTTGCCGGCATTTCAGCTTCAGAACGTCTGTACACTATGTATACATGTTCAGCGCCCATTCTCAGAGCACTTCTCGCAGCGTCCATGGCAACATTACCGCCGCCAACAACAGCAACCGATTTTGACTTAATTACAGGAGTTGCATAATCATCAAGATATCCCTTCATGAGATTTATTCTTGTAAGATATTCATTGGCTGAGCAAACGCCAATAAGAGATTCGCCTTCAATTCCCATAAACCTTGGCAGACCAGCGCCTGAACCAATAAATACTGCCTCGTAACCCATGTCCATGATTTCATCAACGGACAAGACTTTACCAATAACCATATCCTGCATTATTTCAACGCCCATATCCTTGAGCTTTGTGATTTCCTTCTGAACAATTGCCTTAGGAAGTCTGAATTCAGGAATACCGTACATAAGAACGCCGCCGGCAGTATGGAATGCTTCAAAAATTGTAACCTGATATCCAAGTTTTGCAAGATCTCCGGCACATGTAAGACCGGAAGGACCAGCACCAACAACAGCCACCTTATGTCCGTTTAATTCCGGTTTTTTTGCGGCAGCAGCCTTATCCATCATATAATCTGCAACAAATCTTTCCAGGCGACCGATTCCTACTGGCTCACCTTTTATTCCCCTTACGCATTTTCCCTCGCACTGATGCTCCTGTGGGCAGACACGTCCGCAGACAGCAGGCAGAGCATTTGTCGATGTTATAATTTCATAAGCACCTTCAAAATCTCTCTGAGCAACCTTTGCAACAAATTCAGGTATTCTTACGCTTACAGGACATCCGCTTACGCATGGCTTGTGCTTGCAGTTTAAGCATCTTGAAGCTTCTTCAACAGCCATTTCTTCTGTATATCCGAGAGTTACTTCCTTAAAGTTTCTTGCTCTAACCTTTGGATCCTGTTCAGGCATAGGAACCTTTGTCAATGTCATATTAGCCATTTTAAATATTCCTCCTGTTTATTTATTGTTTTCTGCACTTCTGAGCATACGGCATTCATGCTCATATTCTCTGTATGTTGAATTTCTCTTCATAAGTTCGTCAAAATCAACTTCATGACCATCAAAATCCGGTCCATCAACACATGCATATTTTATTTTGCCTCCAACTGTAACACGGCAACCGCCGCACATGCCTGTTCCGTCAATCATGATCGGATTAAGTGAAACGATGGTCTTTATTCCATAAGGCTTGGTAACAGCACATACAAACTTCATCATAGGAACAGGCCCGATTGCAATTACTGCGTCGTACTTGTTTCCAGCGTCAATAAGTTCTTTGAGCGCATCAGTGACAAAACCTTTTTTGCCGTAACTTCCGTCGTCTGTGCAGACAATAAGGTTATTTGATGCTTTTTTGAATTCATCCTCAAGTATTACAATGTCTTTGCTTCTGAAACCTGTTATAACGTCAACCTCAAGATCTCTTTCAAAAAGTTCTTTTGCCTGTGGATATGCAATAGCGCATCCAACGCCTCCGCCGATTACACAAACTTTTTTTGCATCATCTGAAATATGCGTAGGAACTCCGAGAGGACCCGCAACATCCAGCAGAAAATCGCCTTCGTTCATTTCAGAAAGCTGCTGAGTTGTTGCACCTACAATCTGAAAAATAATTGTTATTGTGCCGTTTTCTCTGTCATATCCTGCAATTGTAAGTGGAACTCTTTCACCTTTTTCATCAATTCTGAAAATGATGAATTGTCCTGCTTTTGCTTTTTTAGCAATGAAAGGCGCTTCAATATCCATAAGAACTACAGATGGATTAAGCACACGCTTGTGAACAATTTTAAACATAGCTCAACTCTCCTATTTAATATTAGTTTAGAGCATGCCGGCATAAACAATGAGAAATTTTACATGTTATTATGTCAGCAGATCTCAGGCAACACCGTACAGTCGGCGGTTAAAGCCTTTTCCGTAAATCTGCTTGCAGATTATGCGGTATCACCTTTAATTATATCATAAATATGTTTTTCTGGCAATAGCACAGGCATATTTTAAAAAGTATAAACCGATTTGAGATTGTGAATTTAAGACAAGTGATTTATTTACATTTTTCTGAGCAGCCATTTAACAGCTAACTCAAACCATTGTGCACATACAGGGTTCATATGTTTGCTTTCTGCTGAAGTGGAAAAATCGGCAAGTGCAAGTCCATGATCACCCTGAGGAAATATGTGGCATTCAAATGGCACGTTGTGCTTACTTAGTTCTTGTATAAAGCGGAGGGTATTTTCAACAGGAACGCATGAATCGTCAGCACAGTGCCATATAAAGGTTTCGGGAGTTTTATCAGTAACCTGCCTTTCGAGTGAAATAAGTTCAAGCATATCAGTTGAAGTAGTTTTTCCAAG